>NZ_AVAF01000148.1 GCF_000445185.1 Thermoanaerobacter sp. A7A | reverse complement strand
CATGAGCATACTGCCATCTGAAATATTCTCTTTTGTCTTTACTGCCACTTGCAAGCTCTGTCATTGGCATATTCCTATAGCTTATTAAATTCCCTTTTTCATCTACTTCTGCCCATGATATGTTGTCTGGATATGCGTTTACATCTATTCCTATGACTCCTTTTTCTTTTGTTATTTTTATTTCTGGATATTCTTCTTCAATAGCAAAATAGGCGTATATACTGCCATTTTTGAGTTTTAATTCTACAGAGTAAGGTATGTTTGATTCTGCAATTTCCTGCAGAAGTTCTTCTCTTCTCTTATTCTTTTTGTAGCCTGCTTCTATTCTGGCATATACATATTTTCTTTCCCCTACATTTATCCTTAAGAAAGTGCCATTTTTTCTTACTTCTATTCTTGTGTTGAGATTTCCTTTTTTGCTTTTATCTCCTCTTGAATAGAGATTTCCTTTTCTTCTTTCTTGCCACTTTGTTTTTAGTTTTTTATATTCTTTCCCATTTATATGGCGCTTTTGAAGTTTTTTAAATAAATCTTTCCCTCCAAAAATTACTTTCTTTGGATTATTCCCTAATTCTTTAGAGGATTCTAATGTGCTTCTTGCTTTCATTATTGCATCATCTACATACCTTGAGTTTAAATTGAAAGTTCTCGGAAGGTCTCTTTTTAATGTTTTTCTATTATAACCTTCTAGAAGCCTTTTGTATGCAAATCTCATGCAGGAGGACCATCTTCTCATTAAGTCTAATACTGTTTGTTTGTCTTGTTGGTTTAGAAAAATGAGTTTAGCCTGTATTACTATCATGTTTTTTACCACCTCTTTTGTCCATAAATTCTTGCTGCAAATGAGGACTATTGCTATTAAATCTTCTGCCAGTTCTTTATTTCATTTACTCCACTTGCTATCTCATGTATGACTTCATACTGCCATCCTTGGGAATTGGCGTGCTCTTCCATCCTTCTAATTTGATTCTTAAGATATTCTTCTTGTTTCTTTGTGGACACTCTTGCATACAAAACTACTTTGGGTTTTGGTTTTTCTTCCAGCATGCCTAATAACTTCTCTATATCTTCTTTTTTGTACCTTCTTCTTCCTTTTGGTGTTCTAACTGGGGTTATTAATCCTTCCTTTTCCCAGGTTATTAATGTAATTCTGCTTATATCATACAGCTCTTTAACCTTTTTTATAGTTACTAACATTTGTCATCACCTAATTGAAATTACATCATTTTTTACTACTAATTCCAACTGTTTTGACCTCCCTCTAGTTTAATCTTACTATACTTTTGTTACATAAACATTAAATAAACATAAAAAAATCATTAAAAAAGCTTAATCCTTTTTCTTTTTGGGCAGGGAAATTTTAAAAACAGTTCCTTCTCCCACTTTACTTTCCACTGTGACTTTGCCTTCATGAATGTCTATTATCTCTTTAGCAATAGCGAGTCCTAAGCCAAAACCACCGCTCTTTTTAGACCTTGCGGTATCTCCTCTTGTAAACCTGTCAAATATTTTGGGAAGAGTTTCTTCACTTATCCCTATTCCGTTGTCAGCAATTGTTAAATAAATATTATTTTCATCTTCCTCCAAACCCACTATGACATTGCCACCATTATAGGTGTATTTTATTCCATTTTCTACTATATTATACACCATTCTGTAAAATCTGTCCGCATCCACTTCTGCGAAGACATTACTTTTGCCTTGAAAAGCAAGGTTTATTTCTTTTGCCTTTGCAAGCGGAGCGAGACTTTCTATGACGTCTAATATGATTTCACTAATTTCGCATTTCTTCACTCTCACTGATTTAATTTTGTCCATTCTTGCCAACTCTAATAGGTCGTTAACTAGTCTTGTCATCCTATCAATTTCACTGTCCACATCCCTCAATATTTCTTTATAAAAATGTACATCCTCATTTCTGCTATCTATTAATGATTCAACCAAAGCCTTTACTGACGCAAGAGGAGTTTTAAGTTCATGAGATGCATCTGAAACAAATCTTTTGCGCTCTTCATCCATCTGCATAAGGCTTAAACTCATTTTATTAAAAGCTCTCGCCAATTTTCCTATTTCATCATTACTTTTTACGTCCACCTTATAATCCAATTTCCCTTGAGATAAAATATTTGCTGCTTCTGTTAATCGTTTTAAAGGATTAGTAATGTAAGAAGCCACTAAAAGGCTTAAAAGGCTTACCAAAAATCCAATACCTGTAAAAGTATATATCATGCGATACTTTATAGAGTTTAAAAGGTCTATTATGTTATCTATAGAAGAAGATATAAGTATTGCCCCTACTACATTGTTTTTTGCTATAACGGGGACTGCAGTATACATCGCCCAACCTACCCCATTTATGTCATGAATGCTTGTAGAACCCTTGCCATTTAAAGCCTCTTTTATATCGCTGTAATCCTTTATTACTTTTCCTTCAAATTCTTTTGAGGAAGCAGAATCTACCAATACTTTTCCATTTATATTAGTAAAAAGTATTCTTGAACTTATTTGTTTTGCATACTCCATTATAGTGGGCTCAATCAAATAAGAAGAAGAGGTACCTACAAATCTTGATACAAAATTAGATACCATATTGGCTTGCATTAAATTATTGACTCTGACATTGTCTAAATAGCTTTTTTCAATATAACGGTAAAGATAAAACCCAGTTAATGCCAACGAAATTATTAAAATTATCAAATATAATGAAAAGATTTTCCACCTTAAACTCATCTTATCACCTTTACTTCATATAGTATCCTGCACCCCATTTGGTGAAAATATATTGAGGATTTGCAGGGTCATCTTCAATTTTCTCTCTAAGTTTTCTCACATGCACTGTAACAGTATTAGTATCACCGTAAAAATCAAATCCCCATATCAAGTCTAACAATTTATCTTTCGTATAGACTTTTCCTGGATTAGAAGCTAACAACACTAAAATTTCAAATTCTTTATTTGTAAGCTCAATTCTCTTGCCTCTCTTGTAAACTGCTCTTTCTGGAATATTTATATAAAGTTCTCCCCTTCTTATTTCGTCTTTCCTCTTGGTATAAGGATTTGTAGCTCTTCTTAAAAGTGCTCTTATTCGCGCAATAAGCTCTCTAGTATTAAAGGGCTTCGCTAAATAATCATCAGCTCCTATTTCTATCCCTACAATCTTGTCAATATCATCTCCTCTTGCAGTAAGCATAATTATGGGAATATTTGAAAAAGTCCTTATCTCTCTACACACTGAAAAACCGTCTAACTTAGGAAGCATAATATCTAAAATTACAAGGTCATAATTCCCTAAACGAACCTTATCAAGCCCTTTTTCTCCATCGTAGGCAGTATCAACTTCAAACCCTTCTTCTTCTAAAGAAAGTTTTAAACCTTTTACAAACATCTCTTCATCGTCTATAATCAACAATTTTTCCATCTAAACCTCCTCCTGACACCAGTATATCATAATAATTTACAAAAAAAATAGCCTTAACGGCTA
>NZ_AVAF01000147.1 GCF_000445185.1 Thermoanaerobacter sp. A7A | reverse complement strand
TCCTTTGAACATTTTTAACTTTGTCAACAAACTGAAATAGCCTTAGCGGCTATTTTTTTCTTCTCCAAAGCCAGTAGATTCTCTTACAATCAACTGATGAGGCAAAATAACATGCATTTCTTCAATAGGTTCTTTTGCTAAAAGCTTAGTTAAAAGCCTCATGCTCACAGCCCCTATATCGTAAGCAGGCTGTTGTATTGTAGTAATTGTCGGTCTAAAAATAGTAGAAATGTAAGTATTGTCAAAACCCACTATATGGATATCCTCGGGCACTTTAAGGTTTGAGTCAAATATGGCGTTTATGGCAGCAGCAGCCATATCATCTGATGCTGCAAACACTGCATCTACCTTGTATTCCAAAAGCTTTAGCATAGCTAAATATGCTTTGCGAGTTTTAAACTCTCCTTCTACTACTAATTCAGGGTCATATTTTATGCCGTGTTCTTCGAGAGCTTTTTTGTAACCTTCAATTCTTTGAAGCCCTCCTATAGGGTCATGCATAGGCCCTGAAATCATACCTATTCTCTTATGCCCTAAAGAAATCAAATATTTTACTGCGTCGTATGCGGCTTTTTCATTGTCAATCATAACACTAGGAAATCTCTTATCTTTGTCATGAGTACCTGCCAGCACCACCGGTACACCAAATTCGTTAAACGTTTGTATAACACTATTCCTTACAATATCCCCCATAAAGATAATCCCGTCTACTTGCTTTTCTCCTAATATTTCTATATATTTGACTTCTTTTTCCTCTTTTTGGTCAGTATTACACAAAAATATGTTATAATTATACATCGCCGCAATATCCTCTATCCCTCTAACTACCTCAGGATAGAAAGTACTAGAAATATCAGGAACTATAAGCCCTATAGTATGAGTCTTTTGGATCTTTAAACTACGAGCTAACGCATTAGGCTTATATCCCGTCTTTTTTATAGCCTCTAATACTCTCTGTCTCGTCTCGTCTGTAACAACAGCACTGTTATTTAACACTCTAGAAACCGTAGCAATTGAAACCTTTGCTTCTCTCGCCACATCTTTTATCGTTGCACTCATTGCACATCACTCCCAGGATTAATCGTTTTCGCTTTATGTTATTTTACTTTTTAAAAAGAATTTTGTCAATAGATTTTTTCAATTTTTTTCATTCATTTTCATGAATTTTTTTGACTGACTCATCTTCTAACTCTCTTTTTTGTTCTTTTTCGCAAAATAGAGGCAAAAAAGAGAATAACATATATAAAATCCCAAAAAATATAATAACCAAACTGATAAATTTTATAACCATACCTTCCATGGTCATCACCTAAAATAAAAAAATATATTACCGCCCTCGCGGTAATATATTTTATTCCCTTTCGTTTAAACTTGTTACTATACAGCTACTGTCTTTTTATTTAAGAAAAATTTATCTATTACATGAGCAACTCCATCTTCATCATTTGATAAAGTTGTATAATCCGCTTTTATTTTTACAATATCAGGAGCGTTCCCCATAGCTACTCCCAATCCTGCATATTCTATCATTGACAGGTCATTTAGATTGTCTCCAATCGCCACTACCTGCTCTCTTTTTATACTGTACATATTGGCAAGAGTTTTTAAAGCATTTCCCTTGCTTACTCCTTTTGCATTAATCTCTAAATGTCCTCCTCCAGAAGTAGAAATGGTCAATCTTTTTGAAATTTCGTCGTAAATTTCTGCATCAATAGAAATAGGATTTTTCATATCATTCAACGCATAGATTTTAGCCGTTACGCTTCCCGTTCTTTTAAGAAATTCCTCCAAATTCCCCACCGCATTTACAGTAACATTGTTAAAAGAAAGGTACCACTCTACTCTATCAGTTATTTCTTCCACGTATAACTCATCATCAATATAGAGGTTAATATGGTATCCACTTTCTTTTAGCAATCTTATCGCAAATATTGCATCTTCTGTCTGTATAGGATTGTAATAATACACCTTTTTAGTGTAAATATCTTTTATTAAAGCACCGTTATAACAAATCACCGGAGCATTAACATTAAGTTCAAAGGCATAAGGCAAAATAGAAGAAAACATACGTCCAGTAGCAATAGTAAAAATGACTCCCCTTGAAATCACCTCTTTTATTGCTTCTTTATTTTTATCAGAGATTTCAGAATTACTATTTAATAAGCTCCCATCAGCATCTGTGACAAAAAGTTTATACATATTCTTCAACCCCTATTTTTTATTTATCCCTTATCTATATTATAACAGTTTGTAAATTTACATACTATATCATAAATTGTTATAAAACGTTACCACTGAAAATTTTACATTACAAAAAGTTTTTTAACAAACTTTATTGCTAAAGATTAGAATAAATGTAAATGAATATTTTCAAAACCCTTCAACAATACTATATATGGAAAACTTAGAAAGGGTGAAAATATGCTGATACTGTTTTTTCGCACAATAATTTTATATGTTCTCGTCGTAATATTCATGCGAATCTCAGGAAAGCAGCAAATAGGTCAGCTTCAACCCTACGAGTTAGTTGTAGCAATCATGATAGCAGACTTAGTGGCAATTCCTATGCAAAACAAAGGGATACCTCTTGTATCAGGTATTATACCTATTTTAACCTTATTAGTCTCTCAACTTTTTTTATCTTATTTGTCAATAAAAAGTTTGCGAGCCAGGGCTATAATCTGTGGTACTCCTACAATTTTAGTTGAAAATGGAAAAATCCTTACATCTCAGCTCCAAAAAGAAAGGTACAACATAAATGACCTTTTGGAAGAGTTAAGAGTCAAGGGATATCCTAACATAGCTGATGTAGAATACGCAATACTCGAAACAAATGGCAGTTTAAGCGTAATACCAAAATCCAATAAAAGACCAGTTACACCACAAGATTTAAATTTGACACCTCAATACGAAGGCTTGCCTCTTCCAATAATAATTGATGGAATAATTATGCACCAAAATATGCAAAAAGCGGGTATTGACATGGAATGGCTAAACGCACAACTTAAAATGTGGAAAATACAAAATGTCAAAGAAGTGCTTTTTGCCTCTTTAGATACCAATAAAGTTTTGACTGTTTACAGAAAGGAAGGTTAAATGTGCGATATGTAGTTCCTTTGATGATATCCATTGTCGCTTTCGTCCTGCTTTTAGATATTGTATCTTTTAACTACCTTGATAAAACCTCTGAAAATTTAGATAAAATACTGACAATAGTTCAACAAAATATAGAAAAGGAAAACTGGACTGAAGCAAAGAAAAACATAGATAAAGCAGAAAAAGAATGGAAAAATATAGACAAGAAATGGGCAATACTGATAGAACATAGAGAAATTGACGAAATAGAAATAAACATGGAAAAATTAAAAAGCTATGTAGAAACAAAAAACAAAGATTTAAGCATGGCACAGCTTAAAGCTATTAAAATGTTAATAAGACATATACCCCAAAATGAAAAACCAACTCTTGAAAATATCCTTTAATCTGTAACTTTATAATATAATGTGTTATAATATAGGCATAAAAAACCCTTTTAAAAGAAAGGGGGAATAAAATGTGGATTCAAAAATCACTACAAAACGAGTAATAATAGGGCCAGATAATTTTAAAAAAGTAGTTGATCTATCCTCTACCTCTAAAATAGGACTGCCAAAAGGTCAAATTGATACAGATTTTTTGTCCCAAATAAAACCCGGCAATAGTTTTGAAGTACACGGAGTAAAATATTACGTACTTAATTGTGATACTTTTGACTACATAATGCACTCTTTAAAGCGCCAAACACAAATTGTCTATCCAAAAGAGGGAGCTTACATAGCAATGCGCCTTGACATTTTTCCAGGCAAAAGAGTAGGTGAAGCAGGAACAGGTTCTGGAGCTTTCACTGTATACCTCTCTCGCGCTGTGGGACCTTATGGAAGAGTATATACATATGAACAAAGAGAGGAATTTTATAAGCTTGCACAAAAAAATCTCAGCGAATTTTTGGAATTTGACAATGTCATAATGTACAATAAATCTATAAATGATGGAATCAAAGAAAGAGATTTGGACGCATTTTTCTTAGATGTTAGAAAACCATGGGAAGTTTTAGAAGAAGTAAAAAAAGCACTAAAACCTGTAGGGCACTTAGGAATATTAGTTCCCACTACAAATCAAGTATCTGAAAGTTTAGCTGCACTTGAAAAAAATGGGTTTTATATTTCAGAAGTCAGTGAAATTATGCTTAGAAAATATAAATTAATCCCTCAGAGGTTAAGGCCAGAAGACCTGATGGTAGGTCACACAGGTTATCTCATTTTTGCAAGAAAGCTAGAATAGTAATTGTCTTTATTGACTCTATAAAAACATTGTGCTATTTTAAAAGTGGTGGTATCTTCATAGAACCACACACTTCGTAAAAATTCAATAGGGCTTATATGCCCCGCCAGGATCACAAGACCGGGACGGGAAATAAAGAAGATTTACCTTCCCATCCGTGGAAGGTTTTTTGTCTTAATTAAAAGGAGGGAAAACTATTGAAAATTGGATTTGTCGGGGCTGGCGTTGTAGGAACAAGCCTCGCTTTTTTGTTATCCCAAAATGGTATTAATATTTCAGGTTTTTTAAGCAGGAGTTTAGAATCAGCCAAAAAATCAGCTGAATTTACACAATCCAGTGTCTTTTCTTCTTATGAAGAGGTCATCACAAATTCTGATGTAATTATAATAAGCACAAATGACAACAGCATACCAGAAGTAGTAAATAATTTAAGTCAGTACAAGGAAATACTTAAAGAAAAAACTTTTGCTCATTTAAGTGGAGCTTTAAATTTAGAAGTTTTAAACCCTCTTAAAGATGAAAATAATTTTATCATGGTAATGCATCCTATACAAACGTGTCCCTCTGTATCATCAGCTTTAGAACTTCTCCCAAAATCCTATTTCACTTTAGAAGGAGATGAAAAAGCAGTTGAAATTGGAAAAGAAATTGTAAATAAAATATCAGGTAAATACATAGTTTTAAACAATATAGTAAGACCCCTTTATCATGCTGCTTGTGTTGTAGCCTCAAATTACCTTATAGCTCTTTCAAAATTTAGTTTGCTTCTTCTAAAAGAATCAGGTTTCCCTTTTGAAAATTATCCTGATGCCTTAATCCCTTTAATGGAGGGAACTTTAAAAAATATAAAAGAAAAAGGCACAACTGATGCTTTGACAGGTCCTATAGCAAGAGGGGATGTAAACACTGTAAAACTTCATCTTGAAAATATAAAAGATCCAAGTCTTAAAGAGCTTTATAAAAGTTTGGGTAAATTAACTCTTGAGATTGCTTATGAAAAAGGAAGTTTTAACAATGAAAAATATTTTGAATTGGAGGGTATATTAAATGGAGGAAAAAGTAACAACTCTCACACTAAGGAAATTTAAGAAAGAAGGAAGAAAGATTGTAGCTTTAACTGCTTATGACTTCCCCACAGCTAAAATCCTCGATAATTGCGGAATTGACATGATTTTAGTAGGAGATTCCCTTGGAATGGTGGTTTTAGGATACCAAAGCACAATACCTGTCACAATGGAGGACATGATACATCACACAAAAGCCGTTTCAAGGGCAGTAAATCGTGCCTTTGTAGTTGCCGACATGCCTTTTATGTCATATCACATATCAAAAGAACAGACTATGGCAAATGCTGCAAGGCTTATTGCAGAAGGCGGAGCTCACGCCGTAAAGTTGGAGGGCGGAGAAGAAATAGCTTCCATAGTCAAAACCATAGTAGATGCAGGAATACCGGTGGTAGGCCATCTCGGACTTACTCCTCAATCAGTACATCAATTGGGAGGATATAAAGTCCAAGGCAAAGAAAAAGAAAAAGCCAAAAAAATTTTTAACGATGCCAAAGTATTAGAACAAGCCGGCATATGTGCCCTAGTGCTTGAGAGCATCCCAATGGAGCTTGCAAAAAACATTGCAGAAAATATTTCAGTTCCAACTATTGGAATAGGAGCAGGTCCTTACTGCGATGGCCAAATCCTCGTCACCCATGACATGTTAGGTATAACACAAGGTCATAGGCCTAAATTTGTAAAACAATACGCAGATATTGAAAAAATAATGATAGAGGGCATAAATGCCTACATTAAAGAAGTACAACAAGGTTTATTTCCAGATGAAGAACATTCTTTTACTTTAGAAAAGAGGGAGAATAAATGATAGTAACAGATAAAATTAGTGATGTAAGAAATATAATTAAAGAACAAAAATTGTCAGGTAAAAAAATTGGACTTGTACCTACAATGGGATATTTGCACGAAGGCCATTTGTCCCTCGTAAGAATTGCAAAAAAGCATTCAAATTTTGTATCTGTAAGCATATTTGTAAATCCAATTCAATTCGGACCTAATGAAGACTTTGATAGATATCCTCGAGACCTGGAAAGGGATTTAAAACTTCTTGAAAAAGAAGGCTGTGACCTTGTTTTTGCTCCTTCTGTAGAGGAAATGTATCCTTCTGAACTTCTCACAACAGTAAATGTAGATAAAATTACTGATAAACTTTGTGGAGCTTTCAGGCCCGGTCATTTTAAAGGCGTCACAACAGTTGTAGCAAAATTATTTAACATTTTCACCCCAGACATCGCAGTTTTCGGACAAAAAGACGCCCAACAAGTTGCAGTAATAAAGAAAATGGTGGAAGACTTAAATTTCCCTGTAGAAATAATAAAAGCGCCTATTGTAAGAGAAGTTGATGGTTTAGCAATGAGTTCAAGAAATGTCTATCTAAATCCTGAAGAAAGAAAAGCAGCTTTAATACTTTCGAAATCTTTAAAAGAAGCTGAAAAATTACTTCTAAATGGCGAAAGAAATGCTAATACTATAATAAAAAAAGTAAATGAGGTCTTAAACTCAGAGCCTTTATGCAAAGTACAATATGTCTCCTGCGTTCATCCTGATACATTAGAAGACTTAACTTATATAAAAGATAAAGCACTTATTGCAATAGCTTGCTTTATTGGGACAACAAGACTTATAGATAATCTATTGTGGGGGGAAAATATATAATGCAAAGGTTTATGATGAAATCTAAAATACACAGAGCAATTGTAACAGAGTCCAACTTAAATTACCAGGGTTCTATAACAATTGATAAAAATTTAATGGAACTTGCTGATATACTGCCAAATGAAAAAGTACAAGTTTTAAACATCAACAACGGTGCACGATTTGACACTTACGCAATAGAAGGCGAAAGTGGCTCAGGTACAATATGTATAAACGGCGCAGCAGCAAGACTATGTCAGGTAGGCGATATAATCATCATAATATCTTATGCAATAATGGAGGATGAGGAAGCCAAAAATTATAAGCCTAAAGTAATATTTGTAGATGAAAACAATAAACCAGTAAATATGTAAAAATTTAATGGTACAAGGTACCTATTTAATGTACCTTGTACCATTAAATATAAGCCCCTTGCTTTAATAAAATGTTTCTCAGCATTTTTACATCAACATTCGAAACTTTTGCATTCTCTTTTGCTGCTATACTTGCAGCTGTCCCTGCCGCTTGACCCGTTGCCATAGCAATTGGTGAAACTCTTATTGCTGCATTTGCTTCATGCGTTGATGATATACATCTGCCTGACACAAGTAAATTATCTACTTTTTTACTATACAAACATCTGTATGGTATGTCGTAATCACTTCCCTCTTTAAGTTTCATATAAACAACGTCTTCCCCCTCCGGAGAATGTATATCAACAGGATAACCCCCTTTTGCAATGCAGTCATCAAAGCGCTTGTTTGAAACAAGGTCTTCAGCTGTTAATATATATTCACCGACTATTTTCCTAGTTTCTCTCACTCCTATTTGCGGACCTGTTGAAATCAATATACTATTTTCAAAACCAGGTATTCTTCTTTTCATAAAGTTAAACAACTCAATGGCTTGATTCCTTCCGATTATTTCACCTTTGGTTAAATCTTTTATATCTGTACCATTTAGCCTTTGTACCCTTGTCATGTTTACTATAACTTCACCTGGTGTATTTGTTTCAAAAAATAACACCATGTCTCTTTCAAAATTTATTTCTCCTTTTTTTCTTGCTTCTTTCAATATAGAATAAAAGCCATTTACCGATAATCTTTTTGCTTTTATGATTTTTTCTTTATCTACCATTCTAAATTCAGTTGGATTATTTAGCATATATTCTTTTATTTTTTGTATATCTACATTGCCTATTCTAACATTCATTGTCATCGGTTGTGTCAAGTTATCCTTGGGTCTTCCTAATAAATAATTGACTCCACATCTTATAGCAAGGTCTGCATCTCCTGTTGAATCTATATAAATTTTGCTTTTTATAGTCATTTCCCCTGATTTGTTCACAATTTTAATTGATTTTATCTTGCTTCCATCTATCTCAACACCCGATAAATAGCTGTGATATAGTATTCCTACACCGCTATCTATTAGCATCTTCTCTAAAATGTATTTCATAAGTTCTACATCAAAGGGTGTTACAGTGCTTACAAACCCAGTTGTATCTATTACGTGGCCAGGACTTCCCCCTATTTTTACAAGATTATCTACTATCTCTTGTGGTATTCCTTTTACAACCTGTCTATCACCCGCATGAAACGTCATCATAGGGCCAACGCCCATATTTGTAAGTGAACCACCGAGAAATCCATATCGTTCAATTAGTAGAGTTTGAGCTCCATTTCTTGCAGATGCTATTGCTGCAACTGTTCCTGATACGCCACCACCGACAACAACTACATCATATGGTTTCATTCTACCACCTACCATATATCATAAAATTCTTTTACAAAAGCATGGGCTGCTATTTCACTTAATGCTCTTAATCTTCTTTTTAGTATAAATGGACCAATTTTTATTTGTATCTTTTTTATTTCACTTGTTAATCCAATATATTTGGCCTCTAAATGGTGAAAATATTCGTGAGTCAGAAATAAATCTACAATTTTTTCATTATCTTTCCAAAAGAAATATTTGTCTGGTATAGAAGGGATAAAGACATTTTGTATATTTTTTTTGTAAATGGTAATCTTTTTTTCTTTACTGTTATAATCGCTAAAAATAGTATAGGCAGGGTTATAACTTTTTTCATCTGTTTCTATAAGTATGTTTTCTTGAAATATTAGTTGTTTTATGTCTTTGTCTTTTATTTTTTCTGCCTCTTTTATCCCTCTATTCCATGCTATTTCTAATATATCATCAAGATTAAGGTCGGATATTCTATTGTAATATATATCAAATTTTAATTCCTGGTCAATTAATTGTTGTTTATTAAGAAATACAGAGGGTACCATTTCATCACCTTTTGCTTAATAATATGAGTATTCGGTCATTATCAGATAAGCCACTTATTTCTACTTTTGCCAGTGAAATTATTTGTTCTTTGTCAATAAGTCCTGATAAGTCTACTATTCTATTTGGTAGTATGATAAAGCAGTCAGGAATTTCAGCTCCACCATCACCGTAAAATATGTTTTGTTCTAATGCTTTGTTTAAATAATTTTCAAAGTTTGTTATATTTGTTCTATATACTTTACCGTTATTTTTGTTAAGTCTTATAACTCCTTCTTTGTCTATTACCATTACGCTTTCTATTTTTTGTGATAACAATCCAAAAAATTTCTTCTTGTTTTCTATGCCTTTTACGATATACATTGAACCTGTTTCATCGATTATTTGAACGTTTTTTGCTGACTCGAGCTTCATTGATTGAGCTGCTATTTTCTTTATTTCTTCTCGTCCTAAATTCCTGTTTAATATGTCCTTCGAACGCAACTCTGTAGCTCCTGTCGCAATTGCCCTCACTATATTTTTCTGTGAGTCTATTTCTACATATATTTCTACTGTTTCCTCTAATGCTCCCGATTTTATCACTGCTTCTTTTGCTTCGTTTCTTATTGACAATATGTCTTTTTCAGTAGGATTTTGTATGGTACGCTCTACTATTTCTCTTACCATTGCAAGTGCTACACCTATTGTAGAGATCACCTGGGCGTTTTTGGCTATTCTATGGTCCATACCCATCATTTTTGCAACATAGGGAACTATTGATGCACTTCCTCCTCCCCCACCTACAAGTACTGTAGTAGATTTGTCAAGTTTGCAATCAGTAAGAAGTTGTTCAACAACTTTTATTACTTTCATGCTCGCAATGTCCATAATTTTCTTTGCTACTTCTTCAACTGTTTTATTGAGTTTTTTCGCAATTGGTTCTAAGGCCCTTCTTGCAGCTTCTACATTACCATAGGCATAATCTTCTGGTCTTACATATCCTAATACGTTTGCTGCACAGGATACAGTTACTGCAAATACTTTTCCATTCTTGCTTTTGATTGCAACATAATTATCAGGATCGTTCTTTTTTGGTTTTATATATACTATTTCAGGTTCTATTATTTCTTCTGGATCGCTGTAGACTGCATAAGGTAAATTTGCAATATGAGCACTTCTGGGTCCAACGTCTTCTATATCTTTGTCACCAAGCCTTATCATACTTCCCCCTGCTATTCCTACCGTTCTTACGTCAAGAGAATTAAGATATGTTTTATGCCCTCCAATTTCCGCATAGTTTACCATTACTTTGCCTGTTTTTATTGCAGAGATATCTGTACTTGTTCCTCCAACTTCAAGGAATATGCCATCAGATATTTTTTCATACATAAGGGCACCCGCTACACCTGCAGCAGGTCCTGAAAGCAAGGTAAGTATTGGTCTTTTTCTCACTTCTGCTATACTCATTACTCCTCCGTCACCTCTCATTATCATAAGAGGTGCCTTTATGCCGGATTTCTTTACGCTTTCTTCTGTCATGTTTGCTGTTTCTATCAGTTTGGGAAGTATGCATGCGTTTATTGCTGCGGTCCTTGTCCTTATTTTTAATCCGTATAGCTTTGTTATTTCGTGCGTTGCTGTCACCGGAAGTCCTTTTTGTTCTACAATCTCTATTATTCTATTCTCTGTTGTTGGATCGTCCACTGAAAAGGCTTGAGCAGCAACAACTGCTCCTATCTCTTGCGTCTTTAACTCTTCGATTTTCATTTCTACGTTTTTTTCAAATTCGTCGTCTAATTCAACATATTTATTTACAATCTTTAATATTTTACCTGGTGCAAGTTCTATATCTTGTATATTTGTATCGCTTTTTACTTTAATACCCTCAAGCCCTTTCCCTGCAGCTATAATGCCAACAGGAACAACGTCACCTTCTAATAATGCATTTGTTGCCTGTGTTGTACCATGAGCTATAAACAAGATATCTCCTGGCTTAATGTTGTACTCATCCATAAGTTTTTTAAGTACATCAATAATGCCTTTCGCGACTCCCTCTTTTGCAGTATGAGTTGTGGGAAGCTTTACTGTCCCTATTAATTCATAAGTGTCATTATCTATGGCAACCGCATCTGTGAATGTTCCTCCAACATCTATACCGATTCTTACTTTCAACATTATCTCCTCCTATACATGTCATGATAAGGGCTAAGTTAAATCACTTAGCCCTTTTATGTTTTAAAAGAACATTACTGAAGCTGTAACTACGCCAGCTATAGCAAGTGCCCATATATATGGTAATAATTTTAATAGAAGTTTATTAACGTCAACACCAGCATAATTACTTAACCAAACATTATGTGTATTTGTTGGATCTCCTATCGCTTGAATCCTTTCTGTTGATAAAAGTGCACCCATTACTGCAGTCGGTGGCAAAAGTTTTAAACCAATGATAAGACCAGCTATACCACTTCCCAATCCCCATAAATTTAGAGGACCTCTGTAAAGAGCCAACGGTGCAAGTAAACTAAAAAATATAATGTACGATATTCGCGATGAAGGAATAATACTCTTTAAAATGGGTTCAAGGCTTTTTGCGACCATAGGATGCATAACAGCATTTAGCAACATGCCAATTCCTATCATTAAAAGCACTGCTGGTGCAGAATCTGCTATACCATCATAAGCAGTTTTGGTAAGGGTATTTAAAGCATTTTTAACCGATTTTTGTGTTGTAATTACGCTATAAACTATTCCAACCATAAAAGATGAAATAATCGACCATTTAAACACTAATACAAATAAAATAGGTATAAGTGGTGTTAATAATGCTAAAGAATTCGCTTTTTGTTCTATTTCTTCATCATTTGCTTGAGCCCAAGCAAATTTTAGGCCTTGGCGTTTAAATTCTATAATTATAAAAACCAGAGCTGTTATAGCAGTTAAAACCATAAGAACTAATGCAAAATTTCTAACTTGTTCTAACGTTACACCAGTGGCCGTTATATAAAAAGCCCAATTTCCCATATTAAGTTCAAGACCTATCGCCATACCAAACAAAAATACTGCAATTGCTGTCATAGGAGCTACACCTACTGACATCAATATAGGTATTGTTATACTACCAATCATTATTACAGCACCAAGACCACCTACAGTTGTAAATAGTAAAGCTATTGCTGCTGCAACTAAAATTGTTATTATAAAAGGTCGGTCTCCACCTAATTCAGCTGCTGTTTTAACGATGGATTTCGATATCCCAGTTTGGTTCATTATTTGCCCAAGCCATGCGCCAAACATTACTGCTACATATGCAGCAGCAAGTTTTATAGCTCCTCCATCTATCACATAAGCTAAAAGCCCGTTGTCTACTTTAGTCTTAGGGTCTACCATTTTTAGAGGAACACCAGCAATTACTGCTATTCCTATCGCAAGTATTGGAAGTGCTATTAATGTGGGCAACTTCCTAGTTATCATAAGCACTGCAATTGCTAAAAAAAGAACCAATATCAACACTGCCTGCATGATAAAAACCCCCTTACAATTTATTTATCGCTTCTCTAAACAAACTAGTTGTTCTTTCAACTCCTTCTACGGTATTTCCTGTCACAATTGCACCTATCATTATCCCTTTTACTCCTAATTCATATAAGAATCTTACTTCTTCCGGTTCTATAATCCTTTGAGTAGGAACCACAACAGGTTTGTCAACATTTTCAACAAGCCTGCCATATCTCATTAAATCAAATACATAAATTTTTTCTCTTCTATCATCGGGAAGAACATCTGCTTCTATTACATCTACACCTATTCTATTAACTGCCCTGATATGACCTAAATCATATGTTTCATTAACAGCAATCATCTTGTCAAGATTTGAATCAATCATATAAAGTGGCATATAATGGGCAAACATCGACAAAAAACTAAAGCCAATTTCTTCTACAAATTTAATTTCATCTTTGCTTGCATATAACTGTGCACCAGGAACAAGACCCACAGGCACATTGGCATATTTAATTATCTCTTCAAACACCTCCCTTTGTTCCATTATACCTCTGAAATTATTGCCACTCGCCGAATGATAAACATTGGCATGGACCTTTAACGCATCTGCACCTCCTTTCACAGCAGCCTGTGCAAATTCTAATTTGTTTTCAGGTAGACTAACTATTAACGTCATTTTGTTTGAATTAAGCAAATCAAGAAATTCCATAAAGCTACGCCTCCTGTATATTTATTATTTTTTTTAAAGTAAGCTTTGCTGCTTCTCTCATAACATCTTCATCTTTTGTAGATGGATTTTTAATCACCAGATTCTCGCAAGATCTTGCCAGAGAATTAATAATAGCTGATAATTTTAATATTTTACCATCAAATATAAAGACTTTTATATCCAGTAAATTTTTTAAATTGATAATAGCCACTTTTAAATAGTTACTTACTTCATTTATAAGACGATTTTTTTTCTCATCATTTAATATTTCACACAAATTATCAATATTTATTGGAGGTATATTATCAATTTGTTCCTTTTCATGCTCTTCGATTATCATTATTAATACTCTTTTTATTATTGATTTTATTGATACTACCTCGTCTAAGGTTGGGCCATTTTTATCTACGATCATTTGTCCAATATTTATGCTAGTTTCCAAACGCTTCCCTTTTATAATTACTGAAGACTCTATATCTTCATCTATTTTAATGTAAGCAAGATTCTCTCTCATATTTAGGTTTTGGTATTCTGCCATAGCCTTTAAATTCAATTCATCTTCCTCAACAACAGTAAGTCCCAGCTCCAAAGATAGTGACTGCTCTATTGTTATAAACTCTGAAGAAATAGATGTATTTAAAATTCCTCTCGGTTTTAAAATTTTAACATCATTGTTCAAACAAATACCTATGCCAAATATTTTTTTATCATCTTTACATATTTCTTTTTCAAAAGAAAAATAGCATTCTTTTATTTTTGCCTCTAATTTAGATATTTCAAAATAATCAAATTTAATTTCCTTCTGTGATATCTTATTCATAGAAAAATCAAACAAAGAAGCTATTATTTTATTTTCATCAACCTTAACCACTAAAATATATCCACTTTCAGGATTAAACTGTAGCATAATGGGCCTTCTGCCACCCGTAGATGTACCTACCCCGTTTTCTTTTATAATATTCTCCTCTATTAATTCGTCAGTCAAATCTGAAACAGCTGTTAAGCTTAAACCAGTATATTGCGAAATTTCTGTTCTTGACAATGCACCTTTATTAATAAGTGTTTTTAAAATTAACTTTTTGTTTCTGTCTTTTAATTCTTTTAAGTTGTTTTTTCGCCTCAATTTACTTTACCCTCCCTAACTTATTAAGAAGTTCGTAATAAGTTTATAAAATAAAATTTGTATTATCTACTTAGCAAAAAACAATTATGGCCTTTCTTAAATAATGCTACATATAACTTCCTATATTCTAAAGTAAATTTATGTTATTTCTAACTTCTTATTATCTTAATTTTATATATTCGACATTATTTTTAAAATTCCTTCTTAAAATATATAAAAATTATAAAAAATTTTATCATCAACCTCTCATCTTTTTAAAGCTTTATCACACTTCACATTATTTCACATTATTTTGTCTCTACTATCCCGACTGCCATCCCATTCTTATATAAATTCAAACTAGCAAACACATTTCCTTATTCCCCCTTTTCTTTAAGTTCGGTACGAGTCTTTGCCATTGCCAATACAACAGTTACAAATTCGGTACACTCCACATTAAAAAACCGGGAATATCACCCGGTTTCAGTTTGTTGACAAAGCAAAATTTTAGCCCCTGTTTTCTTAGTACCGAAAGCAGGGGCTGTATATATCTGGATAAAATTTTCTTTAAAACTCCAAATAATGGATAAAAGTTTAAAGTATCTAAAGGGCTTATGCACTTCCTCCATAACCATGTTGCCATTTTCTTTAAATTCATGGCAGCAAAAACAAGCATCGCTTGCATGGACAATTTTTCCTTTCCTCTTAATGTTGTCCATCGCAAACCATGCTTCTCTTTCATATCAGCAAATACTCTCTCTATTGTCTCTTTCCTTCTTTCATATACTTCCTTACAATAAGGTGTATGCCTTAAATGCTCTGCTTCTTCTACATAACCTTCCCATATATGCCTGAATATCCTCTTTGTGTAGTCTTTACTTTGGGTACACTTTTCCCTTAAAGGACAATTCCTGCATTTTTCTGGATTCGATTTGTACTCTCTATATCCTTCTCTATTGGTTGTAACATATGTTAATATTTCATTTTGTGGGCATATGTAACAGTCATAATATTCATCGTATACGTACTGCTGCTTTTTCATGAAACCATCTTTTGTCATTGGTCTTGTGTATGGCACTGCTGGTATTATTTCTTTATCAAATATTGTCTTTAATATGTACGGATTTTTATAGCCTGCGTCTACTGCTATTGCTTTCGGTTTTCCTACTCTCTTTTCAACTTCTTCTAATACTTCTTGAAACATTACGCTGTCGTGTACATTCGCTGCTTCAACTTTTACTCCTAATACAAACCCGTTTTTATCGCAGGCTGTGTGAAAGGAATATGCAAAACATTTTTCTTTTTCA
>NZ_AVAF01000146.1 GCF_000445185.1 Thermoanaerobacter sp. A7A | reverse complement strand
TGTCTGTCCCTTTGAATCTTCTTATGTAGTTCTGGCTAAATGTTAAAAAATGAGGTATTTCTTCTGTTAGCCCATACCCTAAAAACCACCTATATGCCACATTTGTTTTTATCTCTGATATTGTCCTCCTTATTGAGGGTATGCCAAAAAGATACTGAATAAACAGGATTTTTATTAATACTACTGGATCTATGCTTGGTCTGCCGTGATCTTCGGAA
Organism: Thermoanaerobacter sp. A7A; assembly: GCF_000445185.1. Lineage (GTDB taxonomy): Bacteria > Bacillota > Thermoanaerobacteria > Thermoanaerobacterales > Thermoanaerobacteraceae > Thermoanaerobacter. The sequence continues at coordinate 4,184 of NZ_AVAF01000146.1, read as the reverse complement.
TATTTGTCTTTTACTAAATCATATATGAAACTGAAGTCTATGACTCTTTCTATCTTCCTTAAAAGGTGATCTTTTGGAACTAACTGATCTATGCTTACAAATTCTATTTGATGTCTGGCATCCTGTTTCTTTGATAACATCTTGTTTCTCCTTTCCTCTTTTGCTTCATACTACTAAAAAAACAAGGAACCCTTTTCATCATAACGGGTTCCCGATATTTTGTCAACAGTCTGAAACCGGGAATATCACCCGGTTTTTTTAGTATTTTTACTTTTTACATAATTTATCATGCCACCTGCTATGAGTACTTCTCTGTTTCTATCTGAAACCTCAAGATCTACTTCAAAGGTTGTACCTTTTGTTTGGTTTTTCACTGTTATCCTGCCGCCTCTTTTTACTTGTTCTACCGCATTTTCTATCTTTAAAACATCCCCAACCTCAATGTCTTCATAATCTTTTTCATCTACAAAAGTAAGAGGAAGAATTCCACTATTTATAAGGTTTGCTTTGTGTATTCTCGCAAATGACTTTGCTATGACAGCCTTTACTCCCAGTTGAAGTGGAGCCAATGCCGCATGTTCTCGGCTAGAGCCTTGTCCATAGTTGCTTCCACCGACAATTATGCCACCGCCCCATTCAATCGCTCTTTTAGAAAAGTTTTCATCTATTATTTCGAAACAGTGTTTAGCAAGCTCAGGGATATTAGACCTTAAGGGTAACAATTTAGCATTTGAAGGCATTATATGGTCTGTAGTTATATCGTCTCCTACTTTAATTAGCACCTTCTTTTCTATATCAGAAAGAGGTGTATTGAGAGGGAATGGCTTTATATTAGGTCCTTTTATTATCTCCACCTTTTCCCTATCCTCTGGCGGTTTTATAATCATATTATCATTAATTTCAAATTTCTCCACATAAGGTACTTCAGGTGCTTCCCCTAACTCTCTCGGATCTATTAAATACCCTGTCAAAGCTGCAGCAGCAGCAACTTCAGGGCTTACGAGATAAACTGATGCCGACTTTGTACCACTTCTGCCGTAAAAGTTTCTATTAAAGGTTCTAATCGAAATTGCATCTGTTGCGGGAGCTTGACCCATGCCAATACAAGGTCCACAAGCACTTTCGAGTATTCTTGCACCTGCCGATATCAGGTCTGAAAGTGCACCATTTTTTGCAAGCATGTTAAGAACTTGTCTTGAACCAGGAGCAATTACAAGGCTTACATGTTCTGGAATAACCTTGCCTCTCAATATGGAAGCAACTTTCATTAAATCAGCATAAGAGGAATTTGTGCATGACCCTATAGCAACTTGGTCAACTTTTGGTCTGCCTGCATCTTTAACTTTTACAACATTATCAGGACTATGAGGGAGTGCTACTAATGGTTCCAGTTCATCAAGGTTTATTTCAATGACCTCATCATATTCTGCATCTTCATCGGCAGCCAAAGGCACAAATGCATCTTCTCTTCCTTGGGCTTTTAAAAATTCATAAGTCCTTTCATCTGAGGGAAAAATTGAAGTAGTAGCTCCTAACTCTGCTCCCATATTGGCAATTGTAGCTCTTTCGGGTACTGATAGAGTTTTTACCCCATCCCCTGAATATTCAAAAATCTTTCCAACTCCACCTTTTACAGTAAGTCTTCTTAAAAGCTCCAATATCACATCCTTTGCCGATACCCAAGGTCTAAGTTTCCCAGTAAGCCTTACATTGACAATGGAAGGCATAATAATCCTGTAAGGCTCTCCCGCCATAGCCAAAGCAACATCTAAGCCTCCTGCACCTATAGCTAACATTCCTAACCCACCTGCTGTTGGCGTATGGCTATCAGAACCTAAAAGAGTTTTCCCTGGCCTTCCGAATCTTTCAAGATGCACTTGATGGCAAATGCCATTTCCCGGCCTTGAAAAATATATGCCGTATTTTGCTGCAACAGTCTGGATGTATCTGTGGTCATCTGCGTTTTCAGGACCTTGCTGCAATGTATTGTGGTCAATATAAGCAACTGAAAGCTCAGTTTTTACTCTGTCTATCCCAAGAGCTTCTAATTGTAGGTACGCCATGGTACCAGTGGAGTCTTGAGTCAAAGTTTGGTCAATTTTAATGGCTATTTCTTGACCTTTTCTCATTTCTCCTTCGACAAGGTGAGAAGATAGTATTTTCTGTGTAAGATTCATTGCCTTCACTCCTGTAACATAATTTTATATAGCCTTTTCTCTGTTTTTGATAACATCCTCATAAAGGTACATGAGCTCTTTATCAAAAAGCGGTCTCTTAAGCTGTATAGCTAATTTTCTGACATGAGGCAAAAGTTGATTTGCTTCTTCTTCTGTTAAAACTCTGCCGTATTCTTTAAATTTATTTATAAGAGCCGCAGTCCCAGAATGCTTGCCTATCACAATCTGTCTTTCAAGGCCTACTTCATCAGGATTAAATATTTCATATGTGTGAGGATTTTTAAGGGCACCATCTACATGAATACCTGACTCATGGGCAAAGACATTTGTTCCAACTATAGCTTTCCATGCTGGTAACTGTCTTCCTGAGGCCAAAGCAACGTATTCAGAAATTTCCCTAAATCTAGTTGTATCTATTCCTAAATCTATTTTGTAGACGTGCTTTAATGCCATTACAACCTCTTCTAAAGCAGCATTTCCGGCTCTTTCGCCAAGGCCGTTTACTGTAACTCCTATAAACTTTGCCCCTGCTTTCATACCTGCAAGAGCATTGGCAGTAGCCATCCCAAAGTCGTTATGAGTATGCATTTCAATATCAATGTCAACAGCTTCTTTTATTGCCTTGACCATATCATATGTTTTAAAAGGATCTAAAAATCCTACAGTGTCGCAAAATCTCAAACGATCAGCTCCTGCTTGTTTTGCGCATTTTGCAAATTCAATAAGAAAATCCATATCCGTACGAGAAGCATCTTCTGCGTTGACAGAAACATATACACCTTCTTTTTTGGCAAACCTAACTGCTTCTGTCATATTGTCCAAAACCCATTGCCTTGACTTCTTAAGTTTGTGCTCAATGTGAATATCAGAAGTAGACACAGAAATTGCAACAGCATCAACGCCGCATTCCAAAGATTCCTGAACGTCTTTTACAACTGCTCTATTCCATGCCATTATACTGGCTTTTAACCCAAGCTTTGCAATTTTTGCAACTGTTTCCTTTTCATCCCCCCCCATTGTGGGAATGCCTACTTCTAATTGATCTATTCCAATTTCATCTAACATTTGCGCAATTCTGACTTTTTCGTTATTTGCAAATACAACACCAGCAGTTTGCTCTCCGTCCCTCAAAGTAGTGTCTACAATATAGACCGGTTTGCCTTTTTTAAAAGTCATTTCACTTCCCCCTTCAAAAACTCTTTATAACATATTTTATATGTAACCCCTTATAAAGTCAATAGTATTTTGCAATTTTGTATTATAAAAATTGCAAAACCCGAACTAAAATTACTTTTAGTTCGGGTTTGTTAAATAGTATTGATTAATCGCTGAATGTGTATTGCAATATATCCTATTTCTTCCTCAGGCACTTTCTTTCCTAACGTATCTTCTATTACTTTTGCTACTTGTGTTGCTATATTATAAGCTTTTTTGAATTTTTTCTTTATAGAGGCTAAAAGTTCATTTACCACAGGTGAATTTTTTTCTAATCTATCAATAGCAAAACGCAAGTGAGTTACAAGCCTTAGATAATCAATCGAATCCCTGTCAATATGTTTCCCTAGGTGGTTTTCAATTGTTGACACTAATTGAGATACCAATCTAGTATTTTTTAAAGTGTTTGATAAACCAGCATTTTCTAAAGCAGCATGCAAGTGAAGAGCTATAAAGCCTGCTTCATCCTCAGGAAGTGAAATGTTAAGTCTTTGATTTATCAATTCCAGCGCTTTTAATGCAATATTATAATCATCTTTATACAAAGCTTTTATTTCTATATTAAAAGGGTTTTTTATTTCTATTCCCATATTTATTCTTTCAATCGCAAAGGCAATGTGATCAGCAAGTGCAATGTGTATATGCTCATTAAGTTTCTTTCCTTTTATTCTTTCTGCCATCGCTATTATTTCTTCTGCAATCCCTATTACATCTCCTCTTATCTCTTCCATCAACTCAGAAAATTTAATTTTATTAACATCCTCTTGTACATAAAATATTTTTTCTAATTTA
>NZ_AVAF01000145.1 GCF_000445185.1 Thermoanaerobacter sp. A7A | reverse complement strand
ATTATTTCTTCTGCAATCCCTATTACATCTCCTCTTATCTTTTCCATTAACTCAGAAAATTTAATCTTATTAACATCCTCTTGTACATAAAATATTTTCTCTAATTTGTCTTCTTCAATAATATCACCCGGTCTTTTGCCAAATCCTATACCTTTTCCCACAACTATGCATTCCACATTTTTATCATCCTTTGCCATACACACGTTATTGTTAAGAACTTTTATTACTCGATACATAATCAATACCTCACTTTTCACTTGAGGTATACTCTCATAATCTTTGTCTTCCCTGCTTTTGCTTCCTCACCATCAGATTCTTTTACAATTTTATCCACTATATCCATATTAGTAATAATAATTGGAGATGTCAAGGGATGTTCTTTTTTAACCAATTCCATATCAAATTTAAGCAACTTATCTCCTATTTTCACTTTTTCACCTTCGGAAACAAAACTTTCAAATCCATTTCCTTTCATTTCTACTGTATCCATCCCAATATGAATTAGTACCTCCAAACCTTCTTCTGTTTTTATTCCCAAAGCATGTTTTGTAGGGAATAATTGTATAATAGTGCCATTAACCGGTGAATATACTATACCTTCTTTAGGTTCTAATGCCACTCCATCTCCTACCATTTTTTGAGAAAACACAGGGTCTGGGACATCTTCAATTTTTAATAACCTGCCATAATAGGAGAATATATATCTACGTATTTTTTCTTTTTAAATATGTTAAACATGTAATCAGCCCTTTCTGTATTTTTTATAATATCTTATTATACCCATATATTTCAAACTTCTTAAAATAATTTTGATGGCGGCCAGTTTACGGCCGCCTAAAACATTTTCACCTTAAATTTTACCTCCTGCTTTTTTCATGTGTTTTTTCATTTCTTGTGCAATCAAATCAGCTTTTGTACCAACAATTACTTGCAATGCATTTTTGCCCATTCTCATAACACCTGTTGCTCCTAATTTTTTAAGTTTATCATCGTCTATTATTGTATCGTCTTTCACAGTCAAGCGCAACCTTGTTATGCAAGCCTCCAAAGACTGGATGTTTTCTGCTCCACCCAATACTTCTACGTATTGTGCAGCAATATCACCAAGTTCTGATTTTGACATGTCTGCATATTGGTCAACAGCTTCTTCTTCTAATCTGCCAGGAGTTGGCAGGTTGAATTTCACTATTATATAGTAGAAAATTACATAGTATATTGCACCATAAATTATACCTATTAGAAGGAGCAAAAGAGGTTTTGTAGCTATACCATAACTTAAGATATAGTCAATGAGACCAGCTGAAAAGCCAAAGCCATCCTTTATACCAAGAACATAAGTTATAGCAAGAGATAAACCTGTCAAAAGAGCGTGTATTACATAAAGTACTGGCGCCAAGAACATAAATGAAAATTCAATAGGCTCTGTAATACCTGTTAGAAATGCTGTAAGAGCTGCACTTATTAACACACCAGACACAGCTTTTCTTTGGTTTGGCTTTGCTGCCGCCAACATAGCCAGTGCTGCTGCTGGAAGCCCAAACATCATAATAGGATAAAACCCTGCCATAAATGTTCCTGCTGTTGGGTCGCCTGCAAAGAATCTGTTTAAATCCCCAGTTACAACTTTGCCAGCTGCTGTTTTAAAAGTACCAAATACAAACCAGACAAGACTGTTTATAACGTGATGAAGTCCAAAAGGAATCAAAAGCCTATTGAGTACACCATATACAAATACTCCAAGTGCTCCCGCTCCAATTATCCATTCACCTACAGCATATATGCCATTCTGTATTGGAGGCCATACATATCCCATTGCAAAAGCTAACACAATTGCCGCGAAAGCTGTTACAATAGGCACAAATCTTTTTCCACCAAAGAAGCCTAAGAAATCAGGAAGTTTAATATCATGATACTTGTTATACAGATAACCGGCTATGATACCCATTAAAATACCGCCTAAAACTCCCATGTTGATATCTTTGTTTATAGTTGTCGCACCTTTTGTCAGTACAAAATAGCCAACTGCTGCGGCAAGAGCTGCTACACCATCTCCATCAGCAAAACCTATTGCAATACCTATAGCAAAGATGAGAGGTAAATTGTCAAATACCGCTGCACCTGCTTGCATAATAAAAGGAATGTTGAAAACATCAGGTGCGCCAAGCCTCAAAAGCAACGCAGCTGCAGGTAACACAGCAACTGGAAGCATTAAGGCTTTACCAAGTTTTTGAACACTTGCTAACCACTTCATATAAAAACCTCCTTATTTTTATTTTTCAGGCATTTAAACAAAAAGAGCCGGCAAGGTAATAACACCTTGACCGGCTCATGCCTGCTTTTGCAGTAACACGCCGTAATTTAGTATTCGTTTACGAATATTATATAATCTATTTTGCAGTTTGTCAATAACTAATTATTGATAAATTTGCATATATCTTTAAATCACACCCCGTTTCTCATTAAATTATTTGAAAAACAATTTCACACTGTTGACAAACTTTCGCAAAGGAGATGTTTTGCATACGGAGTGACTTGTTACAAAGTTTTCTGATAACGCCATTGCCAAAAGAAGATAAAGTATATACTTATTACTTATTCAAAGAATATGCCATTCTCCTATAAGTATGCCTTACTCCTCTTATGGCAATAGACAGTGCCATTATGTTTTCAGGAAGTGCTACTCCTGCATATCCTGCATCTCCTATATGCTGTATGTCTGCCCCTGCCATTTTTGATTGAACCCCAATAAATTCTATTGTGCTTTTTTGTGAACCCTCTTGTGATGTGCCAATTGTAGTCATTGCTAATGCACCTGATTCATGGATGGCTTCTATCTGTCTTTTTGCAAGATTTAAATCAATTCCTGGAACAGTACCAGGCGCTGGTATCAAAACACAATCAGCACCTGCTTTTACAAAATCTTTTAAAATTACGTCTTCATATATGTTTCCTGAGCCAGCACCGTGCATTTTTCCAGCAATGACCATCATATTTTCACCAAAAATTTCTTTTGCTAATTCTATTCCTTTTATTATCGTGCTGACACTTATCCCTGTATTGGGATTCCCAGTTATAACGACATAATCAAAACCGTATTCTTTAGCTTTTAAAAGATTTTCTCTTTTTAATTTTCGTCCCTCTACATACTTTACTCCTTCAGGAACTGGCTCTATATTTACACCTATAAACCTTCCAACAATCTTTTTGAGTCTCTTAATATAGTCAAAATCTTCTGCGTTTTTGTAAGCTATTTTGACTATTTTTTGTAATTCAGAAGGCCCAGCCGAAAAGTTTATTCCTATATCGTCTATGCCAAAAATAAATGGTTTTTGAAAGTCAAAAAAATTCAACGTAATCATGTCACTCCCAAACGCAGCTGCCAGTTCCATATTTGATACTCCATAAACCAGCGGTGGAACTGTTACAATAGTCTCTGCCATTACCGTCCTTCCTTCAGAAGTCCTTATCGTTTCAATAAGCATATTTTTGTCCATTCCTTCAATGTCTTTCATTGTAAGTTCAAATATTCTTTTCATAAAAATCCTCCCTTTCGAAAAATTAAAAGCCGGTAAGGTAATAGTTACCTTACCAGCTCATGCCGTAACCCGTCGCACGCTGTTTGAATAAATTATAAACCATATAGGGTATCTATGTCAAGATTATAGTTGTTTTACGATATTCGTAATTTTTTGCATATTAGACTTTTGCTCTTCAGTATATTCAACCTGTTCTTTTATGTGTTCAAGATTTTTTAAATTATTTTCATCTACTACATTTATCTCTGCCAAAAGTTGCTGCGAAGAAGCCAATAATTCTTCTACCTGTGCAGATATATTTTGTGATGCTGCCATTACGTTTCTCATGGCTTGTAGTGTTTGACTAGAACTTACAGCTGTCTCTTCTGCCGCAACAGAAATTTCACTAATAATATCAGAAACTTTGTCAAATCCTTCTTTTGTCTGTTCAAATATATCCAATACTTTATTCACCTCGCTGGAAGCTTTTGTAGAAGTATCAATGTTTTTGATAACATTATCAACAGTATCTCTTGTAAATTGGGTAAGAGATTCTATTATCTCTCCTATTCTTTCTACACTTTCTGTCGATTGCGCTGCAAGTTTCCTTATTTCTTCTGCCACAACTGCAAATCCTCTTCCGTTTTCTCCAGCTCTTGCTGCTTCAATTGCCGCATTAAGTGCCAAAAGATTCGTCTGCTCAGCTATATCTGATATTGAATAAAGAATATCCTTTATACCACCCATTCTTTTCTCTAGTTCATTCAATTGTTTTGAAGTATTTTTGGAGTTTTCCAAGCTTTCTTGTAAAGATTCAATTAATGATTTAACTTCTTCACCTTGCCTGTTTGCATTTTCTTCTATTTCTTTGATTTTCATCATTGCTTCATTCATGTCTCTCATAAGTTTATCGGAAACTTGTGACAAATTTTCATTAGTCTCCGAAACTTTAGTAATAGACTCAGCAACTTCATTTATATTTTCTGAAATTATGTTAATCCCATTCACTAAATCCTCTAAACCTTGTTTTGAAGAAGTTATGTTCATAGTATTTTCTTCTGATTTATCTCTTATGTTTACCGCATAATTCATGACTTTCTCTGATTGTTTTACTGCATTGTCAATTTCGGAATTGATAATTTTTGCAAATTTTCTTAATTTTTTCACAATCATTATTACATAAATTAAAATTAGAATAGCAATTATAATGCTAACTCCTAATGAAACATAAAAAGTCTTTTGGTTCTCCTGTATCATATTATTAAAATAGGGCAAGAAACCTTGAGAATATGTAGAACTAAAATCGTTTAAAGCACTTTGCAGATGGTTTAAATAATAAGTAATGTTAACTATTTTATCGCTATCTTCTACTGGATTATATTTTTCAGGTAAACTATTTACTGCTTTTTTTAAATTTTGTATATCTTCTTGTATAGCTGTTAAGTCTTTCTTGAGAGTATCATAGCTTTTTGTGCTTTTGTAGTCTTCCAGTCTGTTTTGAATATTGTATATATATGTTTCCATTGAACGTATGGGAATTCCAACAGAAAAATTCGTTGTATTCCCGCTTATATAATCATTTAAAGTTTGCTGTATGTTGCCGCTTAACACTGCAATTTGAACTTGAGCACTTGATACATTGATTACCTGATTAACTACATATTTTCTCAGGTTTTCAATATTTTTAATAGTATTAATAATACCTAAATTAACTGTTAAAGATAAAATTGCAATGAGGACTCCTATTATTACAAATGAACGTATGAGTTAAGCACGGATAGTCTTTCCCATTTAACACTTCTCCCCTTCTAAAGTAGATTTGATAAAACCTCAATATATATTTATCGGCTTTAATTAATAGAACTTTAACATAAAAAAGCGATTCTTTTTAGGAAGAATCGCTCAAAATGCTATTCAAATATTAATGTTGGCCTTTCTACAGGCTCATCTGAAAGAAGAATGTATTTTTTGATTTCATCAAAAGCCCAACCTAATTTGCTTTCATCATTGGCATATATCGTCGCAATAGGTTCTCCTTTCTTAATTATATCTCCAACTTTCCCACCTAACATTATGCCAACAGCTAAATCAATTGTATCTTCTTTTTTCTCTCTTCCCGCTCCTAATTTCATCGCTACAAGACCTAAATCTAAAGCCATCAGGTCTTTTATATATACATCTCTGTCGGCAATCCAAGGTCTTATATACTTAGCCTGTGGTAAAAGTGATAAATCGTCAACTACTCTTTCATCTCCACCTTGAGCCTTTATAAATTCTTTAAATTTTTGTAGGGCTTTTCCGCTATCAAGTGCTTCTTTTAGTTTTGCCCTCGCCTCCGTATCGTCTTTTGCAACGCCTGCAATTTGAAGCATATCAGAACCAAGTAGCATACATACTTCCAACAAATCTTTAGAACCATGACCTTTTAATACTTGGACAGCTTCTACTATTTCAAGA
>NZ_AVAF01000144.1 GCF_000445185.1 Thermoanaerobacter sp. A7A | reverse complement strand
GCCCTAACGGATAATCCATATTTGTAACGTGGGCTACAGTCTTTCTCCCTACAGAATTTCCTATATCCACCATCAACTTAGCAAGGGCTTTGGCACTTTCTAAGTCTTTCATGAAAGCTCCTCTTCCAACTTTTACATCTAATACTATTCCATCCGCTCCTGCAGCAATCTTTTTACTCATTATAGAGCTCGCTATAAGCGGAATAGAATCTACTGTCGCAGTAACATCCCTTAATGCATATAATTTCTTATCAGCAGGTGTGAGATTTTTTGTCTGCCCAATAATAGCAATACCATATTTATTTACATTATCAATAAACTCCTCTTCGCTGAGTTCTGCTCTCATTCCTGGTATTGACTCCAGTTTATCTATCGTCCCACCGGTATGTCCTAAACCCCTTCCCGACATTTTGGCAACAGGTGCTCCACAGGCTGCTACCATCGGAGCAAGTACTAATGTAGTAGTGTCAGCTACACCACCAGTTGAGTGTTTATCCACTTTGATTCCTTTAATGGCTGATAAATCCATCACATCGCCAGAGTAAGCCATAGCCATAGTAAGATGTGCAGTCTCCTCTGGCGTCATTCCTCTAAAATATATAGCCATTGCTAAAGCACTCATCTGATAATCAGGAAGATAATCTTTGGTATAAGAAGAAATTATAAAATCAATCTCTTCTTTTGTAAGAACTCCACCATCTCTCTTTTTCATTATAAGGTCATACATCCGCATAAATTATACCTCCTGTCATAAAGGTAATTCCCTCAAGAAGGATGTGCCATGTTTTGTAGGACCAACTTTAAATATTTCAGATATTGTAGCTGCAACGTCTGAATAAGTACTTCTCACTCCAAGATTTACTCCGTGTGTCATTAAAGGACTATAAACTAATAGTGGCACATATTCCCTTGAATGATCTGTGCTTGGGGTAGTGGGGTCACACCCATGGTCAGCAGTTATAATTAGCAAATCTTCTTTTGTGAGTTTTCCCATAATTTCTTGAAGCCCATTATCAAAATGTTTTAAAGCTTTTGCATATCCTTCAACATCATTTCTATGACCATACAGCATGTCAAAATCAACTAAATTTGTGAAAATTAACCCTTTTTTAATATTATCCATCGCTTTTATAGTAGCTGTAATGCCCTCCTCATTGTTTGTCGTATGGTTTTTTCTAGTAATTCCCTGTCCAGCGAAAATATCCTCAATTTTTCCTATAGCAAAAACTTCATATCCCTCTTCCCTTAACATATCTAATACTGTAGGTTCAAAAGGTTTGAGAGAAAAATCTCTTCTATTTCCTGTTCTTACAAAATTTCCAGGAGTGCCGGTAAAAGGTCTTGCAATTACTCTTCCTACCGCATGGTCATCTTTAAGTATTTCCCTGGCAATTTCACAAATTCTATAAAGCTCTTCAAGAGGTATGACATCCTCATGGGCTGCTACTTGAAATACGCTATCAGCAGAAGTATAAACTATCGGGAAACCTGTTTTTACATGTTCTTCTCCCAACTCTTTTATTATTTCTGTACCTGAAGCAGGCTTATTTCCCAAAACTTTTCTTCCAATCCTCTTCTCAAACTCTTTAATAATTTCCTCAGGAAAACCATGGGGATAAGTAGGAAAAGGTTTCTCAATAAAGAGTCCTGCTATCTCCCAATGGCCTGTAGTAGTATCTTTCCCTGCTGATTTCTCAGCCATTTTGCCATATCCGCCAACAGCATTCGGGTTTTCAGGAACGCTTTTTAAAGGTATAATATTTCCCAAACCTAATTTTCCCATATTAGGAAGTCCAATACCTGTTTTTTCTGTGACGTGACCTAAAGTATTAGAACCCTCATCTCCAAATTTATATGCGTCTGGCAATTCTCCTACTCCGACGCTATCTAAAACTATTAGTATGACTCTTTTGAACATTTTACCACCTCTTCTATGAACTTGTGTACGTATTATTCCCCATTATTCCCTTAAATCTTTTGAGGTAAAAGCACCTGGCAATAAGTCTTTAACAGTAACAATAGCGTAATCGCCTTTCATATTGCTGAGTATCACGACCATGTCTTCTCCACCAAGTTCCATCATTACCTGCCTACAAGCACCACAAGGAAAGACAGGACCTTCAGTGTCAGCAACAACAGCAATTGCCTTTAATTTCCTTTCTCCATTTGCATAAGCATTAAAGAGAGCTGTTCTTTCTGCACAATTTGTAAGACCATAAGAAGCATTTTCAATATTGCAGCCTTGATAAGTTTTGACATTTTCAGTAAGAACACAAGCACCTACTTTAAAATGGGAATAAGGCACATAAGCCCTTTCCCTCGCCTCTTTTGCTAAATCTATAAGCTTCTCATAATCTTTATATTCCATCTTATGCACCTACTTTCATAATATTCTTTTGCGTATAATATAGAAGTCGAATTTAGAAGCATTAAAATAGTTAGAAGAATAAAGGATTGGCGTATTGTTTTCATCGTAATGCACCTGTTCTAACAAAAGAATTGAATCATTTTTGTCCATCATTAGTTTTTTCTCAACTACAGGGTCATGTTTTATAACTCTTATATTAGAAACTGCATAGGTTATTGTAATAGAGTGTTCACTTTCAAGGTAAGAAAACACAGATTGTTCAAATCCCGTAAAAGATTCGCCTACAATGCTTCGAGGTAACCTGTCAATGCAATACACAACCGGGACCTCATCTGCTGTTCTTACCCTTTCTACTTTATATATAATATCTCCTGGTTTCAATTTTAAGTGATTTGCCTCATTTTCTGTAGCAGGCAATTTATATACAGTAAAATCTTTTGTACCAGGTACCATCCCTTGCCTTTCAATTAAAGTGGTAACACTAAATAACTCTTCCAAGCCACTCTTTATAAGGGGTTTTCTCCTTACAAAAGTTCCTACCCCTTGCTGTTTCACTATAAGTCCTTCATCTTCTAAAATTCTCATTGCTTCCCTTAAAGTAGCTCGACTAATGCCAAATTGTTTGGCAAGCTGTGATTCAGAAGGGAGCTTGCTCCCTTCTTTCCACTGCCCTGTCTTTATCAATTCTTCCATTTTCCTTAAGGCGAGCTCATACAGCGGTTTTTTTTCAGGTAACAACATCGACATAAAAATCCCTTATTTCTTTGGTGTATAAGGTACTCCATCTGCAGCAGGTGGCACACTCTTTCCACCGACACCCACAAGTGCAAGAATAGTCAATATATAAGGCAACATCATGATTATATTCTTTGAAAATGCCGTATTTTGAAGCTGCATACTGAGAGCCGTTGCAAATCCAAAGAGAAGTGCAGCGCCAAAAGACCCAAAAGGTGTCCATTTACCAAAAATCATTGCTGCCAACGCAATATAACCTCTACCACTCGTCATATCAGGATTAAAACTATTTAACGCACCTATCGACAGATAAGCGCCACCCATCGCAGAAAGAATACCACTCAAAGCTACTCCAAGATATCTTAATTTTATAACATCTATACCCGCTGTTTCAGCCGCCTCAGGATTTTCACCAACTGCTCGAAGTCTTAGTCCCAAATTTGTGTGGAACAGAAAATAATCTGATATGAATAAAATTATTATCATCAAATATACTACAACACTGTGACCACTTAAAACTTGGCCTAAAAATGGTATATTCTTAATGCCTGGAATATCTATAGTGGGAAGCATAGGAGTATCAGTAGGAGTACCTGTAAAACCATACATCGTGTTTAAAAGGTATGCTGTAATACCCGATGCAAAAATATTAATAGCCATACCTAAAATTATTTGATTAGCTGTTAAGCTTACAGCCGCCCACGCAAAAATCAAAGCTACTATAAGCCCAACTATCATAGCACCTAAAAGTCCTAACCAAGCACTACCAGTAGCATGAGCAAACACAACCGCAAAAAATGCTGCAATAAGCATAATGCCTTCCATTGCTATATTTACAACACCAGACCTTTCAGAAAAGGTACCACCTAGCGCAGGCAATGCCAATGGTGTGGCCATTGCCAAAGTAGCTGCCCAAAGTTGAGGGTTCAAAAGTACTTCTTTCATGCTTCTGCCTCCTTCTTTTGCTTTTTAGCAAACATACCTTTTATAACTTCTGCTACTCTATGAGCTGCAACGAAGAATACTATAAGCCCTGTAATAACGTCTGCCATTTGACCCGGTACCTGCGCATTAAGCTGCATATATTGAGAACCTGTACCTAAAGCAGCAAACAAAATTGCTGCAAATATAACTCCTATCGGATTATTGTTTGCAAGTAAGGCTACAACTATTGCTGTATAACCATATCCAGAAGTAAAACTGTCATAGAGTCTATGCTGTACTCCTAACATTTGGACAGCACCAGCAAGCCCTGCAAATACACCGCTTAATCCTAATGAAAGCACCATATTCAAAGGCACATTCATTCCTGCGTACCTTGCTGCTCTTTGATTATATCCTACTGCTCTCATTTCGAATCCCCACGTTGTTTTAAACATAAGCCAATATACAAAAACTGCGGCAACAAGAGCAATAAAAATTCCGTAAGAAAGCTGAGTGTTTTGAATTAAAAATGGTATTACTGCACTTTCCTTAATTATAGGAGATTGAGGAATTGTTCCCCCCTTCTCCATCATAGGGCCAAACTCAAGTAAAAAGTGGCTAAAATATATCGCAATATAGCTCATCATCATGGTAGTTATAACTTCATTCGCACCGGTATATGCTTTTGCAAGTCCTGGAATGAGTCCTGCCCAAAGTCCTCCCGCTATCATCGCAGCTATAAGTGCAAAAGGTATATGAATATACCAAGGAAGCCCACTGAAACTGTAGCCAATCCATACACCCACAATTGCTCCTATCCAATATTGACCTTCTGCACCTATATTGAAAAGTCCAGCTTTAAAGGAAATGGCTACGCCCAGTCCTGTTAAAATAAGTGGCACAGCATTTGCAAGAGTATTTGCAATATTATTGACTGAGCCAAAAGCTCCAATAAATAATGAAGCATACGCATTAATAGGATTAAAACCAGTAATAATCATTATGATAGAACCTATTACGATGGCTATAAGCACAGCTACAACTGGTATATAAAGTTCTTTTAAAATATTCTTCATTATCTCGCCTCCAATGTCGTCTTATCAAATCGTGAACCAGCCATAAGCATTCCTATTTGCTCTTTTGTTGCAGTCTTGCCATCCAAAATATCCATAAGCTGGCCATTGTATATGACTCCAATTCTATCTGATAATGACATTATCTCTTCTAATTCTAATGAAACGAGAAATACAGCAGCACCTTTATCTCTCAATTCCAGTATTCTCTTATGGATATATTCTATGGCGCCAACATCCATTCCCCTTGTAGGCTGGACCGCAATTAAAAGCTTAGGATTGTATCCTACCTCTCTTGCCAAAATAACTTTTTGCTGATTTCCTCCTGATAAACCCCGAGCCTTAAGCATGTACTCAGGAGGCCTTACGTCAAACTCTTTGACTTTTCTCTCGGCGTTTTCATAAACTTTTTTATATTGAATTACACCATAACGAGAATAGGTAGGATCTCTATATTCTCTCAAAATCAAATTTTCTGCAATTGTAAAATCCAAAACAAGTCCATCTGCTTGCCTATCTTGTGGAATATAGGATATTCCCTCTCTATAAAGTTGTTTTGTAGAGAAATTTGTAACATCTTTCCCATAAAATAAAATATTGCCTGATTTCTTAGGCCTTAATCCCATTATAGCTTCCACCAATTCTAATTGCCCATTTCCATCTATACCTGCAAGTCCGAAAATTTCTCCTTCGTGTATATCAAAACTTACATCTTTAACCTTAGGAACGTTCTGCTGGTCAACTACATTTAAATTCTTAACACTTAAAACGACATCCCCTGGTTTGTACTCAGTCTTTTCTATTCGGAGTACTACTTCTCTACCTACCATCAAATTAGCAAGTTCTTGCTCATTTGTTTCTTTTGTGTTCAAAGTACCAACAGTTTTACCTCGCCTCATAACAGTAACTCTATCAGAAATTTCCAAGACTTCTTCTAACTTGTGGCTTATAAATATTATAGACATACCTTGTTTTACAAGTCCCCTCATTATTTCAAATAATTTTTCTGTTTCCTGAGGAGTAAGCATAGCTGTCGGCTCATCTAAAATTAAAAGTTTCGCTTTTCTATAGAAAGCTTTTAAAATCTCAACTCTTTGCTGAAGGCCAACAGATAAATCTTTTACTTTCGCTTCAGGGTCTATTTCAAGATGATATTTTTGTGAAATTTCTTTTATTAGTTCATTTGCTTTTTTTCTATCATAAGTTATACCTTTAGGCTCTGCTCCTAATACAATATTTTCTGCAACTGTTAAAACAGGAATAAGCATAAAATGCTGGTGCACCATTCCTATACCTTTTTCAATAGCTTCATGAGGACCACTTAGATTGAGCTCTTCCCCATCAAAAATAAGTTTACCTGAATCTGGTTTATACAACCCATATATAATATTCATTAAAGTAGATTTACCAGCGCCATTTTCTCCAAGTATAGCGTGAATTTCTCCTTTTTCAACTGTGAGATTGACATTGTCATTTGCTACAACTTTAGGAAATACTTTCGTAATATTTTTTACTTCCAATATAGCACTCATACTCCTACCTCCAAAAAGGGGCTGAACAGTACTCAGCCCCGTTTTTTTGATTTTAGTTTATTTTGAAACTTTATCAGACACTGTTATCTTACCGTCTTTTATATCCTGCGCTAATTGATTAACCTTATCTATGATAGATTGCGGAACATCTTTGTTCACTTTACCTATTCCAACACCCTCATTTTTCAAATCAAAGTATACAATACCACTCTTGAAGTTACCATTTAAAGTATCTTTTATAACATCATATGTTGCAACATCAACTCTTTTTACTGCTGATGTCAAAACATGATCAGGAGCTAAATAGCTTTGGTCTGCATCAACACCAATAGCATATACGTTTTTCTCTTGTGCCGCTTTTATTACTCCGTCACCAGTACCACCAGCAACTTGGAAAATGATTTCTGCACCCTGGCTTATCTCTGTCAAAGCCATTTGTTTACCTGCCGCTGGGTCATTGAAATTATTTGTATAATTGATGAGAATTTTTATGTCAGGATTTACAGCTTTTGCTCCTTGTTGATAACCTGCAATAAAGCTATCAACTGGTGGTATCTGCATCCCGCCAACGACACCTATGATGTTTGTACCTTTTACCTTGCCAACCTTTTCTTTTTCCATTAATCCAGCCATAGCACCTACAAGATAACCAACTTGCTCTGTCTTGAACATAGCTGATGAAACATTAGGTCTGTCTGTAACTTCTGAGTCAATTATAAGAAATTTCGTGTCTGGGAATTTTTGTGATACTTCTTCAACAGCATCATGCATCATAAAACCTACCGCAATTACTAAGTTATAGCCTTGTTGTGCAAAATTTGTTAAGTTTGGAACGTAGTCAGTCATTTGTTTTGATTGTATTACGTTAACTGTAACACCCAATTCTTTAGCAGCTCTTTGTAAGCCTTCATAAGCCATTTGGTTAAAACTGTGATCATTAATACCACCAACATCTGTAACTAAACCTACTTTAAAGTTCTTGTTTTTAGCCTCTTGTGTAGTAGTTTGAGGTTGTGTGCTTTCTTGCTTTGTCTTTGAAGAACATCCTGATAAGAATACTGATACTGACAGCAGCAAGATCAACACAGATACTAAAACAACACGCCACTTCTTCATCATATAACCTCCTATAAAAATTTTTGTTACCGTTTACTACTTATACAAGTAGTAAACATATAGACTTGTCTGACATCTAACCTTATTATAACTTTATTAATCTCTCGTTACAAATTTTAAAATAAGTTATTTTAGTAAGCTCTTTTATAGATATCTTTCAAAATCTTCTCTTTTCTTTATATTTCTGCAGCAACAATTTTTTATGCAAAATTTAAAGCTTATTTTAAAATTCTTGACAATATTTTTCTAAAATATGAAATAAAATTAAGAGTGCTCATCGCACTCTATCCAGAAATTTTACTTAAAACTTTATTTACAATTTCATCCCTTATATTTTTGTATTTTGCCAAAATCTCATCACACTCTTTATTTGCACTTTCAGTAATTTTTCTATCTTTAATGTAGGGAATATTCACTTTTACATTTAAAACAGCTCCTTCTATAGCTGCATATAGTAGAATAGCCCCAACTGCCGCGTCAGATATGGCATTAGGATTTCCGTATTCCGCAATCAACATCGTCGGGGTAAATGCCTCTCCACATAATCTCGCAAGTTTTAGAGGAACATTCATAGCGTTAATATAAGCTTTTTGAAGTGCTTCGTTTCTTATTTTTTTATTTTCTTCAGTATCTTTTGGCATTTTAAGGGCCTTCATCACTTCGTCATAAGCTACAGTGTCTTCATCAATAAGCTTTACATATTCTGAAAGAAGTCGATTACATATACTAAGCCCTTGTTGAATCTCTTCTTTAATATCGTCAGTATATTCCTCGTAAAATTTTCGCCCTATTGTAAGATTGTAAACCATAGAAGAAAGGGCAATCCCAAGGCTTGCTGATACCGCCGATACACTTCCTCCTCCCGGTGTTGGTGATTTTGAGGCCACTTTTTCAATATACTCCTTTAATGAATCATCAATTAGCATAAAATCATCTCCTTCTCTGTGTATATATTTTCCCCCACTACCTATTATACCAATGATATATAATTTCCGTAATACAACTGCCAAAAAAATTGTTACAATATTTTTTCTCTATACTCTTTTGGAGTAAAACCTGTTATGTTTTTAAAAACTTTGCTAAAATAATGTTGATCAGTATATCCAACAGCTTCAGCTACTTCGTATATTTTTACCTTTACATCTTTTAAAAGCTCCTTCGCTTTTTCAATTCTGTAAGCTGTTAAATAATCTGAAAATGTGACACCCATTTCATTTTTAAATAAAGTACTTAAATAGTTTGGGGTTATATATAATTTTTCAGCAATGCTATTTAAAGAAATGTTTAAATCACTATAATTTTCTTGTATTAGTTTGACAACCTCATCAACTAATTTTTTGTTTTTAGAGTTTTTAGTAAGAGAAACATATTCACATACTACTTCTATTATGTTTCTCATCCATTCGCAAAGTTTTTCCTTAGTAGACACATCTGAAATTTGTCTCCAAGGGTCCGTTTCTTTAAATAAAATATCTGCATTTTCTCCAATTTCTATAAGCGACCGCGTAATAACTGCAACAAGCTCTAACCCCCATCTTTTTATAAAATCTTCTGTATAATTTTTGTCGTGAAATTCATTCCAAATATC
>NZ_AVAF01000143.1 GCF_000445185.1 Thermoanaerobacter sp. A7A | reverse complement strand
TATCTTTAAATCTGATTTTTTGAATTGTAATATAGCTTTCAACATGCTTCAATTCATTTTCAACAGTAGTTACATCATTCCCTTTATTGATGCTGTATCTCAAAATTGATGCTAAAGAATTTACAATCTTACTTATTTCAGGTACATTATGTTTTACTGCCAACCAATTTACAGTATCAAGTGTATTGTATAAAAAATGCGGATTTATCTGTGCCTGCAAAGCCTTTAATTCCGCGTCTTTTTCCTTTATTTTTGATAAATACACTTCATGTATAAGTTCATTTATTCTTTTTATCATGTAGTTAAAACTTGAATATAATACTCCTATTTCTCCACCCCAGTTTTCTTCAACACTTATGTTAAAATTACCTTTTTCAACTTTTTTCATTTCAGCAGCAAGTTTTATTATTGGCTGTGAAATACTGTATGAAAAATAAAGAGAAATTAAGGCTGCAATTACAAGACTCAAAAGCGCAGTAAGATAGATAAAATTTCTTATCATCTCAGCTTTTTCATTAAGTTCAGCCATAGATACCATACCAACAAGTTTCCACCCATTTTGAGGTAGAGTATTGTATATAACCATTATTTTATTACCATTTATAGTAATAAAATCACTTCCAGAACTGCTATTGTATAATTTAGTGGTATAAGGATATAAAAAGCTTTTGTCCTCGGAATATATCAGCTCTCCTTTGTCATCAACGAGATACACCTTTCCAGTTTTTCCAAGGTGTATATCAGATATTATTGAAGCAATTTTTGACATATCCATATCTACAGAAATAACTGCTATAGGTTTAGTAAAATTTTTTACATCGAAAACCAACCTCGAAACAGAAATCATTTGTTTCCCAAAATCATTGTTTATATACCAGTACAACCTGCCATTTAGCTGTATAGTTTTTTTATACCATTCTTTATCTTCTACTACTTTTGAAGACATCACATCATTTTGTTCTAATCTCATTGGGTATTGATTTTTACGCAAAGCAAAAATTTCTACAGAAGAATAATTTTCATTAAATATTCCGGGATATAATATACTGTTTCTTATAGCTGTAACTTCTCTGTTTATTTGAAAAGGAGTTTCTCCCCCATTGCGTGATAAATTATACTGAAGTTCTTTATTCATTGAAACATATAGTATAGCATTTTTCATATTTTCTAGCATTTTTGATATATTTTTATTTGCTTGATTTAGGGTCTGAAAAGTAGTCTTTTTTACCTCTTCATTTATATATCTTGATGTAATATTACCTGTTGTCGCCGCTACCATTATGAGCGGTATAACTATTATTAAAATGTATGAAAGTAAAATTTTTTTGTATAACATAAAAACCACCTTTTATATAAATATTTCAACACAAATATAGCAACTACCTTCTTTATAATTAAAAGTTTATAAAAAAATACACAAAATATTAAAAATGTCACATTATTTTTGCAACCGATTTCTTATATAATTATTATACAACACCAATACTATTTAAGGGGGAATTTAGATGGGTAAAAAAAATAAAATCCTAGCATCAATAGTTTCACTGGCATTAATAGGAACTCTAATTGCCGGTTGTGGTTCTAACACAACCTCATCTACTTCAAGTAATACTTCTAAGAATGAACCAGTCACAATTACCTATTCTACAGGTAAAGACTCTACACCAGCAACCCAAAAATTAGTCGAAGCTTTTGAAAAAAAATATCCAAACATTAAAGTCAAAGTTCAAGAACTACCTAATTCCACAGATGACCAACACAATTCTTATGTTACAGCATTATCCGCAGGTGATTCAAGTATTGATGTTTTTGCAATGGACATTATCTGGACACCTGAATTTGCTGCTGCTAATTGGTTACTCCCGTTAGATGATAAATTTACAAAAGAAATGAGAGATAAGTTTTTACCGGGACCCGTTGAAGCAGTAACATATAATGGCCATGTGTGGGCAGTGCCAAGATTTACAGACGCAGGAGTCCTTTATTATAGAAAAGATATTATAAACACTCCTCCCAAAACTTGGGATGAATTAATTCAAATGGCAAAAGAAAATGTTGGTAAAGGTGGTACTAAATATGGAATAGTATTTCAGGGCAATCAATATGAAGGTTTAGTTTGCGATGCTTTAGAACTTATAGGAAGCAATGGTGGAAGTGTTCTTGAAGGAGACAAAGTGACAATAAACACACCACAAGCAGTAGCAGGACTTCAATACCTGATAGATTTAGTAAAGATCGCTCCTCCAGGTGTAACAACGTATCAAGAAGAAGAGGCAAGGAATGTATTCCAACAAGGTGAAGCAATTTTTATGAGAAACTGGCCTTATGCGTGGTCTTTAGTAAATGGAGATGATTCCCCAATAAAAGGTAAAGTAGGTATAGCTCCAATTCC
>NZ_AVAF01000142.1 GCF_000445185.1 Thermoanaerobacter sp. A7A | reverse complement strand
AACAAGGTGAAGCAATTTTTATGAGAAACTGGCCTTATGCTTGGTCATTGCTTAATTCTGATGATTCGCCTGTAAAAGGTAAAGTTGGTATAGCACCTATTCCAAGAGGAAAAGACGGCAAAGTTGGCACTCCAGTTTTAGGTGGATGGAATCTCGGTATAAACAAATACTCAAAACATCCTGAAGAAGCATGGAAATTTATAGAATTTGTTACAAGTGAAGAAGGTCAAAAGATAACCGCTTTAGAAGGCGGCAATCTCCCAACAATAAAATCTTTATATCAGGACAAAGAAGTTTTAGCAAAAAATCCCTATTGGGCAGATTTTTATGATGTATTCATAACAGCTAAACCAAGACCAGTATCCCCATTTTATCCACAAATGTCTGATTCAATGCAAATTAATTTCCATAAAGCTTTAACAGGAGAAATTTCACCTGAACAAGCTGTTAAAAATGTAGCAAAAGACCTTGATGAAATAATAAAGAATAACGGTAAATAGTACTTCTTCATACAAATCCAAAGTGGCAGCTTTTTGCTGCCACTTAATATAAAGAGGTGATAACGTGATAGAACAAAAAAATTTAACATCTCCAACTAAACAATCTAAGTTCCAACTAAGTGAAGCCACATTGGGATATATATTAGTTGCTCCAGCCTTACTTTGTATTACTGCAATAGCTTTATATCCTGTATTAAATACTTTTAAGTTAAGTCTTTATTACATGAAATTGCAGCTTCCTGGACTCACACACTTTGTTGGTCTTCAGAATTACGGCACACTATTCTCTGATTCTAGATTTTGGTCTGCAACCTTAAACACAGTATTCTTTACAGTTGTATCTGTAGCGCTGGAATTAGTACTTGGAATGGTAATGGCACTTTTGATGAATAAAAAATTTAAAGGGACAGGATTGGTAAGAGCTGCTGTGTTAATTCCGTGGGCAATTCCAACTGTAATATCAGCTCTTATGTGGAAATTCATTTATAATGATCAGTTTGGCGTATTAAATGATATTTTAATGAAAATAGGTTTAATAAGCAGTTATAAAGCATGGCTTGGAAACCCTTCTTCAGCAATGTCGGCAGCTATATTTGCAGATGTATGGAAAACTGCACCTTTCATGGCATTGTTGTTGCTTGCCGGGCTACAGAATATATCCCAAGACCTTTATGAAGCAGCAAAAGTAGATGGAGCAGGAAGTATAAGGCAATTTTTTAGTATCACTTTACCATTATTAAAACCTACAATCTTAGTTGCTCTCATATTCAGAACATTAGACGCTTTTAGAGTATTTGACCTCATTTTTGTAATGACAGGAGGAGGACCTGGTAATTCAACAGAGACTCTTTCTATATATGCATATAAAACCCTCTTTAGAAATCTTGACTTTGGAATTGGTTCAGCAATAGCTGTTATAATATTCATCTTTGTTTTCATTTTTGCAATATTCTATATAAAGCTTTTGGATAAAAGCATTTTGAAATGAGGTGATTTAAAAATGAAGCTTAAAAATACCATAAACCAAATTATCTTCTATATTTTTTTAACAATATTCCTTGTATATATAATTTCCCCTTTCCTATGGCAAACACTTACCTCCTTTAAAACTCCACAAGAACTATTTAGTATTCCTCCAACATGGATTCCAAGTAAGATTTATACGGGATATTATATAAATGTATTTACTAAACGTCCTTTTTTAACCTATTTGAAAAATAGTTTTATTGTTGCTTCATCTACCACTCTTTTTAGTCTTTTTGTATCTTCTTTTGCAGCATATGCTTTAGCAAGACTTAAATTTAAAGGGAAATCAATAATACTATCTTTAGTTTTGTCTGTATCAATGTTTCCTGGAATAGCTATTGTAAGCCCCCTGTTTATTTTTCTAAAAAATGTAAACTTATTAAATAGCTATCTAGGTCTTATACTGACATACACTACTTTTGCAATTCCTCTTTCTTTATGGATTTTAACCTCATTTTTTAGAGAAATTCCTTTTGAACTTGAAGAATCCGCAAAAGTAGATGGTGCTACTCCTATGCAAGCATTTTTAAAGATAATAATGCCTCTTGCTACTCCTGGCATGTTCACAACTGCCATTCTGACGTTTATAGCAGCATGGAATGAATTTCTCTTCGCCCTTGTATTTAACACACAAGACTCAATGAGAACAGTACCCGTCGGTATAGCCATGTTTCCTGGAGAACATGACCTTCCTTGGGGAGATATTGCAGCGGCTTCTGTTGTCGTAACAGTACCTCTTATCATAATGGTACTCATATTCCAAAAGAGGATAATATCTGGATTAACCGCCGGTGCAGTAAAGGGATAGAACAAAACATTACTCTGCTATATGAGGACGATGAAAAAATCTTTACATATACAAGAAGTTATGAAAGTCATATGAATCTTAAAAAATCCACAGTATGTGCTGTGGATTTTTTGTACAATTATTTTACTTCTAACACTTTATTTTTTATGTCAGATATGAACTCTTCAATATCAGTAAGTTCCGAAGTAATAATATCATACAGTTCTTCATCTGTTACCAGATTATACAAATGAACCATACGATTTCTATATCCAGCCATTAGTACTAACTTATCACTTAATTCTGGACTTACATATCCATACTCACCTAATCCTCTTGCAATTGATTTATATTCGGTTGATAAATCAATATTCCCTGTTTTAGCTAAAATGTGCCTGCCTATATCAAATATTGCTTCGAGAGTCCGTCTTAAAAAACTTTCACCTGCTGCTGCATTTCTTTTATCACTTAAAAAAGAATTCTTATCAATAGAAGCTAAGGCTTTTAATTCTTTTAAATAGCCATCCATAAGCGTAAGTCTTTCTATTATTAGTTGGCGATTTATCATAATTTTCACCACACTTTTAATACTTTTCTAAAACTTCTTCATTGTATTTATCATAGACATATTTGAAATCTGCTGCACGCCTCAAAATTCGCATTTCATATGTATCTTTAAATTCTTCTGAATAGTAATAAATGCAAATTCCCTTTAGAGCTTCACATTGAAAAATGGAATGCCTTTCTTGTAAAAATACGAGGTCTAATTTATATGGCTTAAATACCTCTTCCATTTCATTGTAAACATTGGCATAAATTTTATATCGATCTTTCATAAATTCTATATTTTCCAAAAAAACTATTCCAACATCAATATCAGTCAGCGGATCGTAAATAACTACTTTTTCCCCTTTCAACAATTTTAGTGCATTTTCTTTTTGTGAACCAAATAAATACACCAATGCGATATTATATTTTTGGCATATATTAGTTAATTTTTCCGAAACGCTATACATAATAATCACCACATACTATTATATCACAAATTTTAACATTATGCCTTATCCCTATTCTACTCCAATCACAACTGCTTTGTCCCCTTTTGACTTTATAACTGTATTTACATGGTTAATCCCAAAATGATACATTATATAGTCAAGATTGGGCGCATCAATTAATAGTATGTCTGCCTTTTTGCCCTTTTCTATTGTGCCTATTTCATTTCCCCTATCAATAGCACAAGCTGCATTTAAAGTTACACCAGTTAAAATCTCTTTAGCAGACATTTTCATTTTTATATACGCAAAAGACATTATAAGCTGTAAATTTTCTGTAGGGCTTGTCCCCGGGTTGTAATCCGTACCAAGAGCCACAGCAAGACCTTTTTCAATTAATTTTCTTGCATTGGCATAAGGTCTATCTAAAAAATAAGAAACTCCAGGAAGAAGTACCCCTACAGTACCTGCTTTTTTCATAAGTTCAATTCCTTTTTCAGATACCTCTTCAAGATGGTCTGCGCTTACAGCACCTAATATTCCCGCCAATTCTCCTCCACCACTTTGTGTCAACTCATCAGCGTGAATTTTAAGTTTCATTCCATACTTTTTAGCCTCTTCTAATATCTTTTTAGACTGTTCATAGTCAAAAGCTCCATCTTCGCAAAAAACATCACAAAACTCTGCAAGATTTTCCTCTTTTACTTTGGGAATCATTTCATTTACAACTTTATCAACATATCCCCAAGAATTCTCCTTAAACTCCGTAGGTATTGAATGAGCTCCTAAAAAAGTAGGAACAATATCCACAAGAGAGATTGAATTAAGCTTATTCATAAGTCTTAAAAGCCTTATCTCTTCTTCTGTGCTAAGTCCATATCCACTTTTTACTTCTACAGTAGTAGTGCCATGAGATAGCATTATATCAAGGCTTTTCATAGCTTTTTCTATCAATTGGTCATCAGAAGCATTTCTGGTTGCATTAACAGTAGAAAGTATTCCTCCACCTTGCTTTAATATGTCTACATAACAATACCCTTTTAATTTAAGTGCCACTTCATTTTCTCTTGAGCCATAATGTATAAGATGAGTATGAGGGTCTACAAATCCAGGAATTGCAATCATGCCTTTTGCGTCAATTTTTTCTTTTGCAGAAATTGCGGCAGGTGATTTTCCTGCCGCTAAAATTTTTCCATCTTTTATTGCAATATAAGCATCTTCAATTTCTTCCATATTTTCCATTTTACTTCCACATAGTGGGCAATTGCCAAGAGGTGTATAAATTTTCTTAATGTTGTATATTAACAAATCTGCCTTCATTTTAACACCTCATTCGTATACTCTGTTTTCTAAAACCATATTTTCAGAAAAGTTCTCTATTCTTAAATAATAATCTGCCACATCAAACAAAGCCTTTGCTGGCACAAGCCCTATTATTTCACTGCCTATAACATTTACCCCATACCTTAAAGCTTCTGCTTTAATTGTTTCAAAAACTCTGTAAATAGGTGTTTTATTAAAATCAGTAAGGTTCATCGACACCTGCACAATTCCTCTTTCTTTTAATTCCACCCCCATCGCCTTTACATACCGGTAACCGCCGTTTGAAAATCGGATAGCTTTAGCAATTTTGTTAGCTATATCAATATTGTCTGTAGCAAGATTGACATTGTAGGCAATGAGAAAATTTCTTGCGCCAATCACTGTCGCACCGCTTTTGGGGTTCATCTCCTGCGGACCAAAGTCTGGCTTCCATTCCGGCTGTTTTATCTTTTCAAAAAAACCTTCATATTCTCCCCGCCTTATATTCTCTAAATTTTTTCTTTCCGGAGTTGTAGCAGCTTCTTCATATAAATACACAGGTATATTAAGCTCTCTTCCAACCCTTTCTCCTACTTCTCTTGCAATTTGGATACATTCTTCCATTGTAGCATTTTTTACAGGTATAAAGGGCACCACATCTGTTGCCCCAATCCTCGGATGTTCTCCTTTATGGTACCTCATATCAATTATCTCTGAAGCTTTTTTAATGAGCTTAAAAGCCGCTTCTTTTACTCCCTTTGCATCTCCACAAAAGGTTATAACTGTCCTGTTGTGGTCTTTATCGGAAGAGTAATCCAAAAGCTTTACTCCTTCCGTCGACACAACTTCTTTGACAAGCTGTGCTATTTTTTCTTGGTCTCTTCCTTCACTAAAATTAGGTACACATTCAATTATCTGATCCATTTATTTCCTCATCCTTTCCAACGTTATTTTAGCATAGGCATTTTTATTCCTTTTTCTTTCGCAGTTCTTATTGCAATTTCATATCCAGCATCTGCATGTCTCATAACACCAGAACCAGGGTCAGAAGTCAAAACTCGCTCTATTCTCAAGTCAGACTCTTTTGTTCCATCGGCACACACTACTACTCCTGCGTGTATTGAATATCCTATTCCAACTCCACCGCCGTGATGTACTGATACCCATGTAGCTCCTGAAGCAGTATTTAACAAGGCGTTAAGTATTGGCCAATCTGCGATAGCATCACTGCCGTCTTTCATTGCCTCCGTTTCTCTGTAAGGGGATGCGACAGAACCCGTATCATGGTGGTCACGGCCTATTACAATAGGAGCTTTCAGCTCGCCTTTTCTCACCATTTCATTTATTGCAAGGCCAAATTCCGCTCTCTGACCATATCCTAACCAGCAAATCCTCGCAGGCAATCCTTGGAATTTAATCTTTTCTCTCGCTAACCTAATCCATCTTTCAAGCAGTGTATCTTCAGGGAAAAGTTCTAAAATTTTTTCGTCAGTCTTAAAAATATCCTCAGGGTCACCTGATAATGCAATCCAGCGGAAAGGTCCTTTCCCTTCAGAGAATAAATCTCTTATATACTCAGGAACATAACCTGGGATATTAAAAGCCTCTTTTACCCCTTCATCATAAGCCATTCTCCTTATGTTGTTGCCATAATCAAAAGCTATTGCTCCTCTTTTTTGCATCTCAAGCATTGCTGAAACGTGCTTTGCCATAGCTTTTTTAGCTCTCTTTATATATTCCTCTGGATTTGATTTTCTAAGAGCAAATGCCTCTTCTAGTGTCATTCCATTTGGCACATACCCATTTAATGGGTCATGGGCTGATGTCTGGTCTGTTACAACGTCTGGAATTATTCCCCTTCTTACAAGCTCAGGATGCACATCTGCGGCATTTCCGACAAGTCCAACTGACAAAGGCTTTCCTTCTTCTTTTGCTTTCAAAACCATTTCTAAAGCTTTGTCAAGATTGTCTGTCATTACATCAAGGTATTTAGTATCTAATCTTCTCTGTATTCTATTTCTGTCCACTTCTACTATAAGACAAGCGCCATCCAACATGGTAATAGCCAAAGGCTGAGCTCCACTCATACCTCCAAGTCCTGCAGTTAGTACAAACTTTCCCTTCAATGTTCCATCAAAATGTTTTTTAGCAAGAGCTGCAAAAGTCTCAAAAGTTCCTTCTATTATCCCTTGTGTCCCTATATATATCCAACTTCCTGCTGTCATTTGCCCATACATGGTAAGCCCTTTTGCCTCAAGGTCCCAGAAATTTTCCCAATTAGCCCATGCAGGTACTAACATTGCATTGGATATGAGCACTCTTGGTGCCATTGTATGAGTTTTAAAAATTCCTACAGGTTTCCCAGACTGGATGAGAAGTGTTTCATCTTCTTCTAAATTTTCCAAACTCTCTACTATTTTATCAAAAGCTTCCCAATTCCTTGCGGCTTTACCTGCTCCTCCATACACTATCAAATTCGACGGGTCCTCTGCTACCTCCGGATCTAGATTGTTCATCAAAGTTCTATAAGGCGCCTCTATTTGCCAATTCTTGCAATGTAATGTGGTCCCCCTTGGCGCTTTTATAACCCTTGACATATTTAAATCCCCCCATAAATTTTTTAATTTGGTGATATAGTATATTTCTATTTATCACTTCAAAAATCCTGCTAATATTTATACATTTTTAAATTTAAAAAGCGGGAGTTCTCCCGCTTACTCTACTTTGAACTGTTTAATTGCTTCCATAAGCGTATTGGCATAATTCTTAAGTTCATTTGCTGTTGATGCCATCTCTTCCACAATTGCCGACTGTTCTTGTGATGTTGCGGATACTTCTTCCGCTGATGCCGCTGACTCTTCTGATACAGCCGCTATGTTCTGTATTGAATCTACTATCTTATTTTTATGCTCCTCTATCTCCTTTAATGATTTGTTTAGATTGTCAATCTTCTCTACTATGAAATTCACTGCATGAAGTATTCCTTCAAATACATCTTTTGTGGTATTGACTACATTGCTTTGCTCTTCTATTGATTTTGTTGAGTCTTCTACTGTCTTGTAAGTATCGTTAATCGTGCTTTGTATCTCAGATATTAAGTTAGCTATATTTCTCGCTGCCTGTGAGGACTGTTCTGCCAATTTCCTCACTTCATCTGCTACAACGGCAAAACCTCTTCCTGCGTCTCCTGCTCTTGCTGCTTCTATCGCTGCGTTTAGTGATAAAAGATTTGTCTGGTCTGCTATGCCCGTTATCGTCTCTACAATCTTGCTTATTTCCGTAGATTTTTCTAAAAGATAATTTGTGGATTCTTTTACATTGTTATTTGCTTCTACTGTCAGTTCTGTCTTTTTAATTAAGTCATCTATAATCACAAGCCCTTCGTTGGATACCATGCTGACATTCTCTACTTCTTGGTTTATCTCATCAGCGTTTTTAATGGATTGGTCTATCAATTGCCCAAGTAATACAGTGGCATTAGCGCTCTCCTCTGCTTCTCTTGCTTGGCTAGAAGCTCCTTGTGCGATTTCTTCAATGGCTTTTGCAACGTCTTGTGTGGCTTGTGCTGCCTGTTCAGAAGCTACAGCCATGTTTTCCGCTGAGTGATTTACAGACTCTGATACGCTTCTTATGTCAAAAACAAGCCTTTTTATTCCTTCAATCATGGTGTTGAAGCTATTTGCCAGTATTCCAACTTCATCTTTTGCTTTTACATTAGCTTTAACCGTAATATCCCCTTTAGCTGCTGCAGACATAGCAGTTACCACTTTTTTGATTCCTGAGGATATAGAATTTGCAAAGAAGTATGCTATTAAAAATCCTATGAGTAATACTATTATACTTACAGTAATCACAAAATTGCGTATTTTTGTGACATCTTTCGTTAGTTCACTATTTTCCATTGTAACTACTGCTTTCCAACCAAAGCTGTCAAGGTTTCTCACACTGGCAAATTTGTACACATTGTTTGAACTGTACTGTATAGTAGCATTATTAGTATTCAATAATCTTTCACCAAAATCGTATTGCTTGATAGAAGTAAATAATTTACTAGAATCAGGATGAGTAATAGTAATGCCGTCTTTTGTGACTACATATATATATATCCTGTTTTACCAAGCTTTATACTGGATATATTTTTAGAAAGTTGTTTTAAACTTATATCAATTCCTAAAACGCCTAATAACTTTTCATTTGAATCCATAACTGCTTTAGTTACAGTTATTTCAAGAATCTTACTTGCAAAATCTTCATAAGGATCTGTCCAGACAATATTGCCTCCTGCTTTTTCAGCATCTTTATACCACGGCCTTTCTGTTGGATCATAATTTTCTAGTTTTTGAGGTGGGTACAAAATCATCTTTTTATCAGGTGTCGCAAAATACACATTCATAGCATCTGGCATAGATTTTTTTACTTCTTCTAATTTTTTAAGTACTGCTTCATCTGAAGCACTGCTCCCATCATAATTCATTATAGCATTTGATTCAGCTAACATTTCAATCATTGATTCTGTGTCTTGTTTAAAAGAATTTATGTACTTATTTAAAACAGATAAAGCTGCTTGATTGGAATCGTTTATCTTGTTCTTAAGAACACTCTCTGCAATATTTGTTGAAAAATATCCTGTTATGACAAGGGGAATTAGAATAACCAAAAATATAAACACCAACAGTTTTGTTTTGATACTTTTCATTTGTTACCCTCCTATTATATCGAAATAAAGTGTTGTAGATTCCCCTTTTTCTCCCACAAAGCTTCTTCTAATGCTTCTACGATTTTGTAATTATATTTTTTGGGTTGGGTTTTTAATTCAAATATTGCCTCGTGTATACTTTTTAACCTCTTTTCATTATAAGGCCTTTTTGTAGTCATTGCATCAAAAGAATCACAAATTCCTATTATTTGAGCACTTAAAGGAATAATACTGACACCAAAAGGATAGCCAGAACCATCTAATCTTTCATGATGGTAAAGTACCCCTGGGACCAAATCCTTCAATGAAGGAAAAATTTTTAACATCTCCGAGCCATAAGTTGGATGTATCTTCACAAACTCGTATTCTAATTCTGTAAGCGGTCCTGGCTTGTCAAGAATGGAAACAGGTACTAATACTTTACCAATATCGTGTAATAATCCCCCCTTACAGTTATAAATTTGCTCTTCTTTGGGTAATTCTAATTTTTTAGAAACTAAATAAGTAAGTTTTGCAACTCTTATACTGTGTAAGTAAGTTATATAGTGAT
Source organism: Thermoanaerobacter sp. A7A (assembly GCF_000445185.1). Classification (GTDB taxonomy): domain Bacteria; phylum Bacillota; class Thermoanaerobacteria; order Thermoanaerobacterales; family Thermoanaerobacteraceae; genus Thermoanaerobacter. Next base: position 126 of record NZ_AVAF01000142.1, on the reverse strand, counting down.
AATGTTTCAAACTCGTCATTAAATGCTTTATAAGATAATGCTCGCTGTAATTGTATACTTCCACAGTTTTCCCTTCTTTTCGACATAATTTGACAAAAAAATTATACCATTTGTTTCTTGTAATGT
>NZ_AVAF01000141.1 GCF_000445185.1 Thermoanaerobacter sp. A7A | reverse complement strand
AAAAAAAAAAAAAAAAAAAAAATACAGTTTTTTCTTGTCAAATTTTTTTTGACAATCATTCCTTTTCGAAAATGGTATATCCAAAACCGCTATTGGTTGCAATGTACAATAGCGGTTGTAATAATTGTCCTTGTTTCTTTTGAAGAGAAGCTGCAGCTAAATTTTTTGATATGGATTTGTCACAAAAAAGTTTTAATTTTTTTGACGGTGTGGTATAATTATTATGTACCTGTTATATAGCTTTAACAAAAGCAAAAATCTAAATTAATACGGTCTGTTATACACTCTATAAATACCTGTTATATAATAAGATGAAATATTGTATACTGTACTATATCAGGTACATTTTACACTGATTGGTGATTTTTTAGCATCATTTGAATAAGGAGAGGAGTAATAAAATGGCTAAGGTAATGAAGACCATGGATGGTAACACAGCTGCTGCCCATGTAGCTTATGCTTTTACGGAAGTAGCAGCAATTTACCCCATAACTCCATCGTCTCCAATGGCCGAACTTATAGACCAATGGAGTGCTCATGGAAGAAAGAACATATTTGGTCAACCAGTAAAAGTCATTGAAATGCAATCAGAAGCAGGTGCTGCAGGTGCTGTTCACGGATCACTGGCAGCAGGAGCCCTAACAACGACATTTACTGCATCACAAGGACTTCTTTTAATGATTCCCAACATGTACAAAATTGCAGGGGAACTTTTGCCTGGAGTATTCCATGTAAGTGCACGTGCCGTTGCAACACATGCTCTTTCAATTTTCGGTGACCATTCTGACGTTATGGCATGCCGTCAGACAGGTTTTGCTATGCTTGCTTCTGGCAGTGTACAGGAAGTAATGGATTTAGCAAGCGTCGCACACCTTTCTGCAATTAAAGGAAGAGTACCCTTCTTGCACTTCTTTGACGGATTTAGAACATCTCACGAAGTGCAAAAAATTGAAGTTTTAGATTATGAAGATTTAAAGAAGCTTGTAGATTATGATGCCTTAAAAGCTTTCAGAGAAAGGGCATTAAATCCAGAACGTCCTGTGATAAGAGGTACAGCTCAAAATCCTGATATATTCTTCCAAGGGAGAGAAGCCGCCAATAGGTTCTACAACGCATTACCTGAGGTTGTAGAATATTATATGAATGAAATAAGCAAATTGACAGGCAGAGAATATAAGTTATTCAACTACTACGGAGCACCAGATGCAGAAAGAATAATAATTGCAATGGGTTCTGTAACAGAAACTATTGAAGAAACAGTAGATTACTTGATGAAAAAAGGAGAAAAAGTAGGTGTCGTAAAAGTACATCTTTATAGGCCTTTCTCTATAAAACATTTCTTAGATGTAATACCAAAGACTGTTAAGAAGATAGCTGTACTCGATAGAACAAAAGAACCCGGTTCAATTGGTGAACCTTTGTATGAAGATGTAAAAACAGCTTTCTTTGACAGCGAATTGCGTCCAGTAATTGTTGGAGGTCGTTATGGTCTTGGCTCAAAAGATACTACACCTGCACAAATCATTGCTGTATTTGACAACCTCAAAGCTGATGAACCAAAAGACCACTTCACAATAGGAATAATTGATGACGTGACCTTTACATCACTTCCTGTAGGAGAAGAAGTCGATACAGCACCAGAAGGGACAACCAGCTGCAAATTCTGGGGATTTGGTTCTGATGGTACAGTTGGTGCAAACAAGAGCGCTATAAAGATCATAGGTGACAACACAGATTTATACGTGCAAGCATATTTCTCTTATGACTCAAAGAAATCAGGCGGTGTAACAGTATCTCATTTAAGATTCGGCAAAAAACCAATAAGGTCAACATATTTGATAAACAAAGCAGACTTTATCGCTTGTCATAAGCAATCTTACGTTTACAATTATGACATATTGGCAGGATTAAAAGATGGTGGTACTTTCCTTCTAAACTGCAATTGGAAAGTTGAAGAATTAGACAAAAAATTGCCTGCTTCAATGAAAAGATATTTAACTAAACATAACATTAACTTCTACATCATCAACGCTGTAGACATCGCAAAAGAAATAGGGTTAGGCGGAAGAATTAACATGATAATGCAATCCGCTTTCTTCAAGCTTACAAACATAATACCAATTGAAGAGGCAGTAAAACACTTAAAAGAAGCTATCGTAAAAGAATACGGACATAAAGGCGAAAAGATAGTACAGATGAACTACGAAGCTGTAGATAGAGGTATAAATTCTTTAGTCAAAGTAGAAGTACCTGCTTCTTGGGCAAACGCTGAAGATGAGCCAAAAGAAGAAAGACAAGCACCTGATTTTGTTAAAAATGTTGCCGATGTAATGAATAGATTGGAAGGAGACAAGCTTCCTGTAAGTGCCTTCCTCGGGAGAGAAGATGGTACCTTCCCACCAGGTACTGCAGCTTATGAAAAACGCGGAATTGCTGTTGACGTACCTGAGTGGCAAATAGATAATTGTATACAGTGTAATCAATGTGCCTTTGTATGTCCACATGCTGCAATAAGGCCCTTCTTGCTCACAGAAGAGGAAGTTAAGAACGCACCAGAAGGATTTAAAGTTAAAAAGGCTATTGGAAAAGGCTTTGAAGGATTGTACTACAGAATTCAAGTCAGTGTCCTTGACTGTACAGGTTGCGGCGTTTGCGTAAATGAGTGTCCTGCAAAAGAAAAAGCACTTGTAATGAAGCCTTTAGAAATACAAATGGAAGAAGCAAAGAACTGGGAATACGCAATGACTTTATCACCAAAAGAAAACCCAATGAACAAAGAAACAGTAAAAGGAAGCCAGTTCGAAAGGCCACTGCTTGAATTCTCTGGCGCTTGCGCAGGATGTGGTGAGACGCCTTATGCTAAACTGGTAACACAACTGTTCGGCGATAGAATGATGATTGCAAATGCTACAGGTTGTTCCTCAATTTGGGGAGCTAGTGCACCATCCACACCTTACTGCACAAACCATGAAGGAAAAGGACCTGCATGGGCGAACTCCCTTTTTGAAGACAACGCAGAATTTGGTCTTGGCATGGCATTAGCTGTAAAACAACAAAGAGCAAAATTAGCTGATATAGTAAAAGAACTGTTGGAGCTTAACATCACAGCAGAGCTAAAAGAAGCATTGCAATTCTGGCTTGACAACATGATGGACGGCAAAAAATCAAAAGAAGCTGCTATAAAATTGTTACCAATACTTCAAAACTACAAAGCAGAAGACGCAAAAGTAAAAGAGCTTATTAATGAAGTACTTGAAAGAAAAGATTACCTCATCAAGAAGTCTCAATGGATATTTGGTGGCGACGGTTGGGCATACGATATAGGTTATGGCGGATTAGATCATGTACTTGCTTCGGGAGAAGATATAAACGTCTTGGTATTCGATACAGAAGTTTATTCAAATACAGGTGGACAATCTTCAAAGGCAACACCAGTAGGTGCAGTAGCACAATTTGCAGCAGCAGGTAAACCAATTGGCAAGAAAGACCTAGGAAGAATGGCAATGACATACGGGTATGTATATGTAGCACAAGTTGCGATGGGAGCAAGCCAAACTCAATTAGTAAAGGCATTAGTAGAAGCTGAAAGTTATCCAGGGCCATCTCTCATCATTGCCTATGCTCCATGTATTGCTCACGGCATAAAACAAGGTATGAGCTGCAGCCAATTAGAAGAAAAGAAAGCTGTAGAAGCAGGATATTGGGTTCTCTATAGATACAATCCGCTTCTCAAGAAAGAAGGAAAGAATCCATTCATCCTCGATTCTAAGCCACCAAAACTATCAGTACAAGACTTCTTAAAAGGAGAAGTAAGATTCTCAGCATTAGAAAAGACCTTCCCAGAAAGAGCACAAAAGCTCTTTGAAGAAGCTGAAAAACAAGCTCAAGAAAGGTACAAAATCTACGAAAAATTAGCAAAAGATGAATAAAAAATGGAGGGAGCATTCCCTCCATTTTTTATCTCTGCAAAAGGCAAGTGGCCATTAGCTTTAATTCTAATGTGGTATAATATATACGAGTGTTTGTCACTTTGTAAATATATCATATGTAAAATTATATGCACTAATATAGCATTCCATTTATTTTTTGTTATTCTTGCTCATTTAAAATTTCACTCAGAAAGGACGGTATAACAAATGAATCCTATAGATCAAGCTATCAGTTTTTACAAAGAAGAAGTTGAAGCTGCCGACCTTTATACATACCTTGCAAAAGTGGAGAAAAATCCAGAAACTAAAAGTAATTTTGAAGCACTTGCAAAAATAGAAAAAGCTCACGCAAAATTTTGGCATCAATTTTTAAAAGACAGAAATATAGAAATTCCAGAAGAAAAATCTCGTAAATTTAGGCTTTTTACTTATAAAATGTTGAGAACTTTATTAGGAAGCAAATTATTCGTCACAATACTTGAAATGAATGAAACAACAAGTACCGAATCCTATTATCGCTATTTTAACGAAGCTTCTCTTACAGAAGAAGAAAAATTAATTCTCTCAAAAATCATAGAAGATGAACTGGAACATGAAAAAATATTTAGCAAACAAAAAGATAAATTCAGCATAGAAAACATAAGAGACTTTATACTTGGAATGAACGATGGCCTTGTAGAAATCTTAGGAACTGTAACAGGACTCTCAGCTGTTTATCCAAAAAGTCCCATCACCGTGGGCACTGCTGGTTTGGTAGTAGGAGTAGCTGGTGCTCTTTCTATGGCAATAGGTGCATACACCTCTGTAAGGTCTCAAAGACAAGTAAATGAGGGTATAAAAAAGAAAATGGAGCTTTTATTTAAGGTCTCAAAAGACAGGGCAAAAGAGGAATTTTTAAATAAACTATCAGAATCTGGTATACCAGAAGATGTTGGAGCAGAAATTGTAGACAAACTTAGTAACAATGAAGATGCCATGACAAACCTCTTAACTGAGGATGTTTCAGAAAATGAGATAAAATCTGCTTTGTATACAGGTATTGCATACCTTGTAGGACTCGTATTCCCCGTTTTGCCTTACTTTATAATCACCTCATCCTCTTTAGTAGCTCTTGCATTTTCCGTAGTATTTGCAGCTATAGCCCTCTCTATAGTAGGAATTGTAGTATCTGTCGCGTCAGAAAGTCTGTCTATAAAAGGAAAGGTTTTAGAAATGGTAGCAACAGGACTTGGAGCAGCAGTCTTATCATATCTTTTTGGAACTCTAGTGCAAAAACTATTCGGCATAACCTCCTAATCAGACAAAGCAGACAAAGAGGACGGTTCCTCTCATCTGAATAACTTAGAATATTCAGACAAAAGGAACCGTCTTTTTTCTCTACTTACCTATTGTTTGATTATAATTTTCTATAGCTTTGTTTATGCTCTTTAAAGCCTCATCTAAAGCCTGTTTTGTAGTTGCTTGATTTTGTAAAACTTTTTCTATTGCCTTTTCCACTGTCTGCCTCGCTTCCGGAAAAACCCCTATTAAGGCCCCTTGTGTAGCTCTATTTATTGGCGTTGAATGAAGCTGCTCTATAGCAGTTTTAAATTGAGGGTATTTTTCAAGATGTGATTTCATCTCCGGCATATCATAGACTGCCTTAGTCACAGGGAAATATCCTGTATTTTGGTGCCAGAAAAGCTGTTGCTCAGGTGATACCATGTATTTAATAAATTCCCACGCCGCTTTTTGATATTCTTCAGATCTGGTATTCAAAATCCACAGAGAAGCCCCTCCAATTATCACCCCCCCGTCTTTGCTGTCATTTAATGCAGGCAAAAACCCTGTCCCCACCTCAAATTTATTCCCTACTCCATCTAAAACTTGCTTTAAGCTGGCAGTTGAAGCTATGAACATTGCAGTGCGACCTGCAGTAAAGGCATTTAAAGTATCGTCATAACCTCTTCCAAAATTTCCCGCCACTCCTTCGTCAACCAACTTTTTCCACCAATTTACAATATTCTGTCCTGCCTCATCATTAAATACCACTGCTGTAGCCCTTGCATCTCTGCCATTCCCATTATTTGCATAAAGTGCTCCTTGTTTAGCCATAAACTGCTCAAAAAACCAGCCATAGATGGCCATAGAGTATCCATACTGAGTAACCTTGCCAGAGGCATCTTTTTTGAGGAGTTTTTTACCGTACTGCTCAATCTCTTCAAAATTTTTCGGAGGAGTATCAGGATTAAGCCCAGCATCTTTAAAGGCCGTCTTGTTATAATAAAGGATAGGAGTAGATGAGTTAAAGGGCATAGAATACAGTTTGTTCTCAACAGTATAATATGCCAGCAAATTTGGTTCTAATTTTGATATATCGTACTTCTCCTCATCAATAAATTTCTGAACAGGTACAGCCCACCCACTGTCCACCATGAATCTTGTACCAATGTCATAAACTTGGACAATATCAGGACCGGATTTTGACTGCTGTGCAGTCCTTAACTTATTTAACTCTTCGTCATAATTCCCTTGGAACTGCGCTATCACTTTAATATTAGGATGAGTTTTGTTAAAATTCTCCACCATCTTATTAAGCGCTGCTCCCAAATTACCACCCATAGCATGCCAGAAAGTAATCTCTATTACTTTGTCCTGTGATGAGGTAGGAGTTGACTGTGTAGAAGCAGTGGCAGTTTGTTTTTGTGAATTTGAACAACCAATTGCTGCAATAAGTAACCCTAAAATCAGCATCAAACTTATTGCTCTCTTAAAAATAATCATACACCTTTCCTCCTTAAATAATATAGAATGTTTATATTTTACCCTTTCAAGGCTCCAGCACTTAAACCTTCAATCAGCTGTTTTTGGCCTACAATAAAAGCTACAAGAGATGGTATTATTATCATTATCACTCCTGCCATTATAAGGCCAAAAGATTGCGATTCCGCCATCTGCAGCATACTTATGCCTATTTGTACCGTTCTCATTTCGTCTCTGTTGGTAACAAGCAAGGGCCACATATACTGATTCCATGTCATAAGAAAACTGTAAATCGCTAAAGACCCTATTGCTGGCCTTGAAAGAGGCAAAAGCACTTTTACAAAAAACTGAAACTTAGTAGCTCCATCTATAGCAGCTGCTTCATAATAGTCTTTAGGAATCGTTAAGAAAAACTGCCTCATCAAAAATATTCCTAATGCAGTGCCCAAATTTGGGATTATTAGAGCCTTATACGTATCAATCCAATTTAGCGACCGTATTGTAAGATAATTTGCAATAATTGTAGCTTCCCCCGGGATCATCATGGTCGAAAGGAACATCAAAAATATCAAATTTTTCCCTTTAAAATCATAGTAAGTAAAAGCATAAGCCGCCAAACTCGCAGTAACTATTTGTCCCACAGTTACCACAGAAGACACGATGAAGCTATTTAAAATAAATCTTAAGATAGGTACTGACTTCAAAGCCTCAACATAATTCCCCAAATACAGGCTTGTAGGAATAATCTTAGGTGGGTACTGAAAAATATCCTCTGGTTTCATCAAACTGATCATTAGCGCATAAATTAGCGGGAAAAGAATTATTCCTGCAAGAATTACATTCACGATATATACAATCAAAATCCTTATACTCTTCCTCACCTGTAAAATACCCTCCTCTCACCTGTTTTGAATTGCAAAACTGTGAGTATTAAAAGTATTACAAAAAGTATTATAGATTCTGCACTTGCAACTCCAAACCTGAAGTTAAAAAAGGCATCCCTGTATATGGAATAGACTATAACATTAGTAGAATCCACAGGTCCCCCTTGCGTCATGATATTTATCACGCCAAATTGCTGGAAAGCATTTATGATATCAACAACCGTCACAAAAAACAAGGTGGGTGAAAGCATGGGAATAGTAATTTTAACATGCTGTAAAAAGACATTTGCTCCATCGATCTGGGCACTCTCGTAAAGGTCTTTTGGAATATTTTGAAGTCCACCTAAGAGGAAAATAAAGTTCATCCCTAGATTTAGCCAAATTGTTACAATAGACACCGCCACTATACCCCATTTAACATCAGTAAGCCATCCAATTGCAGGAATTCCAAAAAAACTCAAAAGGTAATTTATAAATCCAATAGAAGGGTTAAATAAAAGAGTCCATATTACCGCGGCTGAAGCTGAGGATATTGAAATAGGCAGTGCGTAAAAAGTTCTAAAAACACTCTTCCCTTTTATATCTAAATTAGCAAATATGGCAAGAACCAATGAAATGATTATAGAAAAAGGCACTGTCAGCAAAACAAACTCAAAAGTCACATAGAGGCTATTTAAAAAATCTGGAGATGCCAATAGGTCAAAGTAATTTTTAAGACCTATAAATTTACTTAATCCCCCCTGAGGTCCCGTCATAAAAAGGCTTATATAAATGGTTTTAAAGAAAGGATAGAAAGTAAAAGCTATGAATATAGAGGCTGCTGGCAAAAGATATAAGTAAGGCTCAATCTCCGCTTTAAAATTTTTCAAAGGCATCCCCAACGTATGCCTTTTTACCTTATAGCTTTCTTTTGAATGTATAGTTTCAATTCTGTACATTCTAAATTACCCCCAAACTTAAAGTTTTACATTCCACAACTCAGGATTTCCCGTAGATACCGCAATAGCACCACTTGCGAGCGCCCTTATCATTTGTTCCTTGTTTTGCAAAAGCCCCCCTGTAATTATGGGTAAATTCGTCTCTGTCCTAAATTTTTCAATCATCTCTGGAATCAGTGCAGGCATCAGCTCCACAAAATCTGGTTGTATTTCTTTTGTAATCTCTACCGCATTTTTAAAAGCATCAGAATCAATTAAAAAGCACCTTTGGATAGTTATCAAGTTTAGCTTTTTGGCAATTTTAATCAAATTGGCTTTTGTAGTAATTATTCCATCAGGCTTTACATAATGGGCTATAAACTGCAAACCCTCTTGGTCAAAGCTTATACCCCCTATCTTTTCAATGTGCACAAATACCAGGAAGCCATTTTCTCTATAAAAATCTACAAATCTTTTAACTACTCCAATATTCCCTGTGAGCAAAAAAATTCCACTCAACGACTTATTTAGAGCTTTCTCAAGATGCTTTTCTTCCTTTACAGCTGCAACCAATTTGTATTTCTTTAATCTTTCTATAAAAGTGTCTTTTTTCATCACTTTCCCCCTTCACAAAAAGAGAGAAACCTTCAAAAAGACTAATAGTTCCCATCTATTAGTCCGTTTAAAGGTTTCTCTCCTTTCTCTAACCAAAACTATCTACTTGTCTGGTTTTATTATAAAACTTTTGTGTTATGTCTATATTAAGAATATGTTAAATCTTTGTTATCTTACAAAAACCCAAACAAAAGGAAAAGTTACTTTGTCTGAATATTTCTAGGCTGTTCAGATGAGAGTAACCGTCCCATGTATCCGTTTTTTAGAGAATTTTAAAAAATGTTGATATTATCCTAAATATCTTGTACAATGAAGATAAGAACAATAAATTTTAACCTCTTCCCGAGGAGGGAGAAAAAATGTTTAAATTCAACATAAAAAATCTCATCTGGGCCATAGCAGGGCTTGTCTTTCTGATAGTGGCTGTATTTTTTATAGTCAACTGGCTTGTAAATTCAAAAAATAACACCTCTAGTGAAAGTGCATAAGCCTATAAATAAAAAGACCCCGCAATACGCAGGGTCTCAGTTTGTTGACAAAGCAAAATTTTAGCCCCTGTTTTCT
>NZ_AVAF01000140.1 GCF_000445185.1 Thermoanaerobacter sp. A7A | reverse complement strand
GAGGGTATGTGCCTCTTCTTTTGGAAGGGGTTTTATTTTGTTTTTAAGGAGGAATAATGAGATAAAATGCGTAAACTGTTTACATCTGAATCTGTTACTGAGGGACATCCTGATAAAATCTGCGATCAGATTTCTGACGCAATATTAGATGAAATTTTGAAAAAAGATCCCTATGCCAGAGTTGCTTGTGAAACAGCTGTGACTACAGGTTTGGTCATGGTAATGGGAGAAATTACTACTCAGTGCTATGTAGATATACCAAAAGTAGTGAGAAAAGTAGTAGAAGAGATTGGCTACACAAGAGCAAAATACGGTTTCGACGCTGATACTTGTGCAGTTATCACTTCTATTGATGAGCAATCTCCTGATATTGCCCTTGGTGTGGACAAGGCATTAGAGGCTAAAAGAGGAGAACTTTCAGATTCGGAAATTGAAGCTATTGGAGCTGGAGATCAAGGTTTAATGTTTGGCTTTGCTTGTGATGAAACAGAAGAATTAATGCCTATGCCTATAATGATGGCTCACAAGCTTGCGAGAAGACTGGCTGAAGTTAGAAAAAATGGTACACTAAGCTATTTAAGGCCGGACGGAAAGACTCAAGTAACTGTAGAGTATGAAGATGACAGGCCTGTGAGGGTAGATTCTGTTGTTGTCTCAGCTCAACACGCACCTGAGGTTGACCATGACATTATTGAAAAAGATATTATTGAGCATGTGATAAAGGCCATTATACCTCCTCATATGCTAGACGATAAAACAAAAATTTTTGTAAATCCAACGGGGAGATTTGTTATTGGTGGACCTCAAGGTGATAGCGGACTGACAGGAAGAAAAATTATTGTAGACACCTATGGCGGATATGCAAGGCACGGGGGCGGGGCTTTTTCAGGTAAAGACCCGACGAAAGTGGACAGATCCGCAAGTTATGCTGCAAGATATGTAGCAAAGAATATTGTAGCAGCAGGACTTGCTAAGAAATGTGAAGTGCAATTGGCTTATGCAATAGGTGTTGCTACACCTCTTGAAATAGGTATTGATACTTTTGGTACAGGCAAGATACCAGATGAAAAGATTTCGGAAATTGTAAAGCAAGTTTTCGACTTAAGACCTGCAGCTATAATTAGGGATTTAGATTTGAGAAGACCTATTTATAGACAAGTTGCAGCCTATGGTCACTTTGGGAGACACGACTTAGACCTCCCATGGGAAAAAACAGACAAAGTAGATATATTAAAAAAGTTGGCAGGAATATAAATTTGAAAGCCCGGGTAAACCCGGGCTTATGGCATTTTTTATATATCTTTTTTAATGCCATAGAACTTATGTTTTGTAAACGCTTCGCTACCTTAATTATACCACAAAAATTGAAAAAAAGAAATGAATTGGCTTTAATTTGCTTTAAATATAAGGTAAAATTAAATAAAGAAAAGAATTAAAACAGGAGAATCGGCTATGATTGACATAGAAGGTATAGTTGAAGAAATAATTTTTAGAAATGAACAAAATGGTTATACAGTTTTAGAATTAAGTACCCAAGGTTTAGCAGTTACTGCTGTAGGTTATATGCCTTTTGTAAACATTGGGGAAAGAATTAAAATTGAAGGTGAATGGGTAGAACATCCTGATTACGGAGAGCAAATTAGGGTTTTAAATTATGAAACCTTGGCTCCTACCACTTTAGAGGGAATAGAAAAGTTTTTATCTTCTGGCTTAATTCCTGGAATAGGTCCTGTTACAGCAAGAAAAATTGTAAAAAAGTTTGGCGTTGATTCTTTAAATATAATTGAAACTGCACCAGAAAGATTAAAAGAAATAAAAGGTCTAAGCGATGAGAAGATAAAAAGAATTTGTGAAGCTTATGAAATGCAAAAGGGCATAAAAGAAGTGATGGTGTTTTTGCAGGGGTACGGTATTTCCACTGCAATGGCTATAAAGATTTATAAAGAATACGGAAACAACGCGATTGAAATTATTAAGCAAAACCCTTACAGATTGGCTGACGATATATTTGGAATAGGATTTAAAACTGCAGACAAAATAGCAGAGAGCCTAGGAGTTGACCCTCATTCTCTATATCGCATATCTTCTGGTACTCGATATGTTTTGATGCAGTATGCGGCAAATGGTCACACCTATGTGCCGAAAGAATTGTTAAAAAAAGAAGCAGCAAGTTTGTTAGAAGTGAGCGAAGAAGAAGTAGAGGATTCTTTTGTGCTTTTAGTACAAAATGAAAAAATACATATTGAAACTTTTGAAGATGATACTGTAGGAATTTACTATATACCTTACTATATAGCTGAATTACACACAGCAGAGAGATTGTTTAACATGACACTAATGGAAAATGAAGATTTAGGCATAGATGTCCAAAAAGAAATTAGAAATTTTGAAAAAGAAACAGGTATTTTGTTAGCAGAAAATCAAAAATTGGCTGTTGAAGAAGCTGTTAAAAATTCTGTTGTTGTCATAACGGGAGGACCAGGCACAGGAAAGACTACAATAATAAATTGTATAATACGTATTTTTGAAAAAGCTGGTAAAAAAGTGGCTCTTGCAGCCCCAACAGGAAGAGCCGCAAAAAGGATAACGGAAGCTACTGGAAAAGAGGCGAAGACTATTCATAGGCTTTTAGAATATACTTATTCGGAGGAAGAAGGGAAGGGCTTTAACAAAAATGAAAAAGACCCATTAAAATACGACGTTATAATAGTTGACGAAGCTTCAATGGTAGATATATTGCTTATGAATGCTTTATTAAAAGCCCTACCTATAGGGGCAAAACTGATTTTAGTAGGGGATGCTGATCAGCTTCCATCTGTTGGAGCCGGAAATGTCCTAAGAGATATAATAGACAGTGGAATAGTAAAAGTGATACGTTTAAAAGAAATTTTTAGACAGCAAAAGCAAAGTTTGATAGTAGTAAATGCTCACAAGATAAATAATGGAGAATATCCAACCTATAACGATAAAAATAGTGATTTCTTTTTTATAAATGCTAACACCCAAGAGGATATATTAAAAACCATATTGGAGCTTGTGACAAACAGACTTCCTAAAGCTTATGGATTTCATCCTATTAATGATATTCAAGTACTCACCCCTATGAGAAAAGGGATAATTGGTGTTCACAATTTAAATTTAGAGCTGCAAAAAGCATTAAATCCCCACGACAAAACTAAAGCCGAAAAAATAATGAAGGAGTTTGTCTTCAGGGTGGGGGATAAAGTGATGCAAATAAAAAATAACTACAAGATAAAATGGAAAAAAGGCGATGAAGAAGGAGAAGGAGTGTTTAACGGAGATATAGGAATAATTCAATCAATAGACGAAGAATTACAGGAATTGACTGTATATTTTGACGACGAAAAATTTGTCACTTATGACTTTTCTGACTTGAATGAACTAAATTTGTCTTATGCTATAACAGTACACAAAAGCCAAGGCAGTGAATTTCCTGTTGTCATAATGCCAATTACTTATGGACCCCCTATGCTATTAACAAGAAACCTTTTGTACACTGCCGTTACAAGGGCGAAGAAATTGGTTATTTTGGTAGGTCAAGAGAAATATTTGAAATTTATGATTGACAACAATAGAATCTCAAAAAGATATTCAGGGCTTCTTTCAAGGCTTAAAAAAGCACTTTTGTATGTAAACTAAATATTACGATTTTACACAAAATAGAGGAAAATTTACTGTAAAATGATAATTTTTTAATTAATTTTAATTTAATAATGCCGATATAAAATATAAAAGAAAAGTGAATTGCAATAAGGGGCAATAAAGATGATTTTTTTAGACCTTTTATTTCCACCAAAAACAACCTGCATTATTTGTAAAACTGCTATAAAAACAGGGTATTTATGCGACAAATGCAAAAGCACATTAAAATTTATTGAGGGTAATAGGTGTAGTATTTGTGGTAAACCAATAGACTATGAAGGAACATGTCCTGATTGTTTAGAACATGGTCATGAATTTAAACAAAATATAAGTCCTTTTGAATACGATGGTGTTGTAAAAGACTTAATAGGGCGGTTCAAATATTTCAAAGAGAGAGAATTGGCACCTTTTTTTGCAGACTATATGGCTGATGCAGTTAAAAAAATGAACTGGCCTATAGATGTCATAGTACCTGTTCCTCTTCACAAAATTAGACTTGACGAAAGAGGTTACAATCAGTCAGAACTTTTAGCAAGAGAACTTTCTTATCGATTGAATATTTTTATGTCTAAGGCTTTAAGAAGAGTGAGAAATACAACAACCCAGACTGCTTTGCACAAAGAAGAGAGGATAGAAAACGTAAAGGGTGCTTTTAAAGTGACTTACAAAGATACTATTGTTGGGAAAAATGTGTTACTGGTAGACGACGTGTTGACAACAGGTGCTACTTTGGACGAGTGTGCCAAAGTCTTAAAAGAAAATGGGGCAAAAGATGTATATGTGGCTACCATAGCAACGGGTAAAAATATGTAATGGGGTGTTTGAAGTATCAAAAAGGGGGATGAAAGGAAATGGAAATAAGAAATTGTAAAAGGTGCGGAAGGCTTTACACGTACACAGGAATTGACCTATGTCCAGTGTGCTATAGACAGGATGAAGAAGATTTTATGAAAGTGAGGGATTATTTAGATACACATCCCTCGGCTACCATGCTGGAAATATCTCAAAATACACAGGTTTCTACAAAGAAAATAATGGATTTTTTAAAGGAAGGCAGGCTTATTTTAACCTCTAATAACGTCAATATAGGTCTTAGGTGCGAAAGATGTGGTAAACCAATACTTACAGGTAGGTTTTGTGACGAGTGCAAAACCAAATTAGCTAAGGAATTAATGAAAGGCTATTCGATTCAATCCGATGACAAAAAGAAGAAAAACAAACAGGAGAAAGACTGTACGTTTATGAGAATCAAAAAAAGAAAAAATGATTTTTATATTAAACTTTTAAATTATTAAGTCGATATTAGTAGTAGTACGGGGGTGTTAAAAATGAAAATTTATAACAACAACATTGAAAAAATAATGTCAGTTTATCGAGTAGATGCAGTAGAAAAAGTTGCTAGCAAGAAAGCGGAGATAAAGGATAAAGTTGAGATATCAGAAGAAGCAATTAAACTTGCACAAAGTTCAAATGAATTTGAAAAGATAAAGAATCAAAAGATTGAAAACATAAAGGCAATGCTGAGTGCTGGGACTTACAATGTAAAAGCTGAAGATGTGGCGGATGCTATTCTTAAGGGAATATTGTTGAATAAAAAAATTTAAAAAGGGTGTGCTGGCAATGGCTAATAGCCAAAAGCTTGTAGATGTATTAAGGGGAGAAACAGAAATTTACAAAGTTTTATTAGACTTAGCGATAAAAAAAACTGATATTATAATTGCGGGAAAAATAAAAGAATTAGATGAAATAGTGCAAATAGAGAAGCAACTTATAAAAAAACTAATGGAATTAGAAGAACAAAGAGAGGATATATTGGAGAAGATTGATATAGAAGGCAAAATGACAATAACCGACTTGATAGAATCAATTTCTTCAGAAGAAGCAGAAAACCTAAAAGATATCAAATATAATCTGACTAATATTTTAAAAGAACTTGAAGAAAGAAACAAATTAAATGCTGCTTTAATTGAACAAGCGTTAGAATATGTAAATTATTCTATTCAAACAATATCAAGTGCCTTAGAAAGTGATGATGGTGTTTATGGGAATAATGGCAATATAAAAAAATACACCAGCCTAATTGACAAAAAGGCATAGGGGGATGAAGATGTCTACTTTTCAAGGATTAGAAATAGCAAAGACAGGATTGTTTGTAAGCCAAAAGGCTTTGGATGTTACTGGACACAATATTGCTAATGCTAATACCCCTGGGTATACTCGTCAAGTAGTAGATATGGCCTCAATTGCACCACCCACTACTTTTGGTATGTATGACCAATGGGGAAAAGCCATAGGAGAAGGCGTAAAAATACAGGATATAAGGCAAATCCGCGACCAATTTTTAGACAACCAATTCAGAAGGGAAAATAAATTTTTGGGTGAATGGGAAACAAAAGCGCAAGTTTTAGCTGCTGTTGAGGATATATTTAACGAACCTTCGGATAGCGGAATAAACACAGTGCTTAATGACTTTTTTAATTCCCTTCAAGAGTTATCCAAGAATCCAGAAAGTTTGACGGTAAGAGCAGAAGTTAGAGAAAGAGCTATTGCTCTTGCTGATACTTTTAATACTGTATATCAGCACCTTTATGATAAATTGAATGAATTAAATTCTACCATACAAAGTAGAATTGCAGAGATAAATTCTTATGCTGAGAGAATAAGTAAATTAAATAATGAAATATATAGATTCGAACTTACCGGACAAACAGCAAATGACTTAAGAGACCAGAGAAATCTTCTTGTTGATCAACTTTCTAAACTTGTCAATATCACTACATATGAAGACTCCAATAGAAATTTCAGAATCGATATAGCGGGACAAGCTTTGGTAGATGGGTCAACTGCATTTACGATGAGTCTAAATAATACAGGTGCTGTGGTATGGGATTTAACAGGGGCACCTGTAAACCCTTCAAGTGGTATATTAAAAGGCTTACTCGATATGAGAGATGGAGATGGCACCAACGGGATAAAAGGAGTACCCTATTATATAAATGAATGGAATAAATTAGCATATAGTATAGCACAAGCGATAAATGAAGTACATAAAGCAGGTTATGGCCTTGACGGTTCTACAGGAATTCCACTTTTCACTGATTTTACTACTCCATATGATTCCACAGTTCAATATGCGAAGTTAATTAAAGTAAGTTCAGATATTCTTGCAGCAGATGGACTTGAGAAAATAGCTGCTGCATCAAGTACGGCTACTCTTCCGGGCGATAACACAAATGCATTAAAGCTTATTGCTTTAAGGGATCAAGGTAATGCGGTACTAAATGGAGCCACATTTGATGACTTTGCAAGGTCACTAATATCAAATCTTGGAGTGGATGCACAGCAAGCAAACTTAATGCAAAAAAATCAGGAAGTCATGGTAAAACAAATTGATTTAAACAGACAATCGGTATCTGGTGTATCTTTAGATGAAGAGATGACAAACATGTTAAAGTATCAGAAATCCTATGCTGCTTCTGCAAGAGTGATAACAGCCATGGATGAACTTTTAGATACTCTTATAAATAGGATGGGCATTGTAGGAAGATAATATGTCATCCTGAGGCGAAGCCGGAGGATCTCAGACCAAAGAGGAATACCATACAGTATTAGATTAAGGCAGGTGTAAAAGGTGAGAATTACTGACGGCATGCTTATAACGAATTTTTTGAATGACTACAACAATAACCTTGAACGGTTACAAAAAAATCAAAACATGTTATCTACAGGCAAAAGAATATCAAGGCCTTCTGATGACCCTGTTGCAGTAGCTACAAGCCTACGTATTCGAACAGATATGACAAGAAACGACGCTTATACCAAAAATGCTGATGATGCAAAATCCTGGTTGGACATAACTGATACTGCTTTAAATCAATTGGGTAGCCTATTGCAGCGTACGAGAGAATTAGCAGTCCAAGGTGCAAATGGGACTTTGACTCAAGAGGATATGCAAAAAATAGCTAACGAGATAGAGCAGTTAAAAGCGCAAATGATACAAGTTGGGAATACTCAATACAATGGAAGATATATATTTGCAGGTTTTAAAACTACAACCCAGCCTTTTAGTGAAACCAATAATTCTTATAGTGGCGATAAGGGTTTAATAGAGTTTGAAGTAGGAGCAGGAGGAAACAAAATAGCTGTAAATGTCTCAGGAGATAAGGTTTTTAATGTGGATTCGACAGGAACTTCTCAACTTCTTACTATGATGGATAATCTAAAAAAAGCATTAGACTTGGGAGACCATCAGGCTGTAAGCAATTTAATAGTTGATGTGGATAAGCAGATGGAAAATGTATTGGCAGTAAGAGCAGAAGTGGGTGCAAAATCAAACAGAATTGACCTTATAAAGAATAGGCTCCAAGATGATAACTACAATTTCACATCGCTTCTTTCAAAAAATGAAGATGCAGATTTGGCACAAGTTATTACAAATCTCAAAATGGATGAAAATGTGTATAGAGCCTCTTTAGCTGCAGGAGCTCGTATTATGCAGCCCAGCCTCATAGACTTTTTAAGGTGATAATATGAGTATAGTGATACATCAAACCTTTGGCAGGATAGGTATAGAAACCACTCCTGCCCAAATTTCTATAGAAAGTCCAAAAGCAGACATTGAAATAAAACAAATACCTGCGAAAGTGGAAATAGACCAAAAACTTCCTCAAGTATATATAGATCAGTATCAGTGTTTTTATGAATCAGGGCTTAAAAGTATTTTTGACCTTGTCCATGATGAAGCCCAGATGAGCAAACAAATAGCTCTTGAAGCAATAGGTAAAATTGCTGAAGATGGAGATACACTTGCATCAATAGAAAACCATCAAGATGCAATTGTAAAATTAAGTGAAGAAGCGATGATTCAGGATATAGACTTCAATGTTGACCTAATGCCAAAGTCACGACCCAAAATATGGTTTGACGGATATTTAAGAATAAATTGGCAGTTAGGCGGCGCAGAAATAAGAGCGATACCACATAAGCCTCAAATATCTGCAATATCAGGGTATATAAACATTTACATGAGACAATATCCTTCAATAAAAATAGAATATGTAGGAAACAATTTTGATAAAACGGTTTAGCTTTTATTGTTTTCCTGTTTTCCCTATAGGAATACCTATAAAACCCGAATATGAAAGTGAGGAACTGATTATGCAAATAAATACAAAAAACTTTGGCATCATAGAATACAATCCTGAAGACGTGATTTACTTTGAAGAAGGAATACCAGGTTTTGAAGACTTACACATTTTTTTAATAATTACTGACAACAATGAAGATATGCCTTTTAAGTGGCTTCAATCTATTGATAATACAGACATAGCTTTTGCAATTATTGACCCGAGAGTATTTAAACCTGATTATACCTTTGAAATTGATGAAGAATTAATACAAACTCTTCAAATTGAAGATGTAAACCATCTTCTTATATATGTCATTGTGGTAATCCCCGATGAAATAGAAAAAATGACAGCAAACCTAAAAGCCCCTATAATTATAAATGCTAAGAATAACAAAGGTAAACAAGTTATTCTTGACAATGATGAATACTTAATAAAGCATCCAATATTGGAGGAACTCAAAAATGCTTATTCTAACGCGTAAAGTAGGTCAAGCCATAGTTATAGGGGAAGATATAGAAATTAAAATATTAGAAATTGACGATGGTCAAATAAAGTTGGGGATTACTGCACCAAAAAATATATCTGTTTTAAGAAAAGAGCTTATGGAAGTTAAAGATGAAAACGTAAAAGCAGCAACTGTAAACAAAGAGGCTTTAAGCAAATTAGAAAATTTTATTAAAAAACGCTAAAGTAAATTAAAAATATATCGATATATATAGTGTAAACAAAAGATGAAGCAGTTGGCCAACTGTGAGTCTTAAAATCTTTCAAAATTAAGGCAAGGATGCCAAATAACAATTCAAGGAGGAAGATTAAAAATGATTATTAACCACAACTTAAGTGCGCTAAACGCATGGAGAGCACTTTCAGTTAACACTGCGAACACACAAAAAGTGCTAGAGAAACTTTCATCAGGTTACAGAATAAATAGAGCTGGTGACGACGCAGCAGGTCTTGCAATTTCAGAAAAAATGAGAGCGCAGATAGCTGGTTTGAATCAAGCTCAAAGAAATGCTCAAGACGGTATATCTTTAATCCAGACAGCTGAAGGTGCACTGAATGAAACACATGCAATACTTCAGAGAATGAGAGAATTGACAGTTCAAGCGGCAAATAGTACAAACACTCTTACTGATAGGCAAAATATTCAAAAGGAGATTGACCAACTTAAGAAGGAAATAAATAGAATTGCATCAACAACCCAGTTTAACACTCGAAATCTTTTAAATGGTTCTTTAGCTGCTGGTAAAGCTACACTTACATTTCAGATTGGAGCTAACAGCCAGCAAGTACTTAAATTAAATATAGCTACAATGACTGCATCGGCGTTGAAAGGTACTGCTACTGGAGCTATATCAATGGCAAGTATTAATGTAGCTACTAATAATGCTTCTGTTATTAGTGCCCAAATTAATTCTATTGATGCAGCAATAAATAAAGTGTCTGGTCAAAGGGCTGACCTTGGTGCAGTACAAAATAGGCTTGAACATACGATAAACAATCTTGGTACAGCATCAGAAAACCTAACAGCAGCAGAATCCCGTATAAGAGACGTTGATATGGCACAAGCAATGATGGAATTTACAAAAGACAACATACTAAACCAGGCAGCAACAGCAATGCTTGCCCAGGCGAATCAATTACCACAAACTGTTTTACAATTACTCAGATAACACAAAAGGGAGGTCTTACCTCCCTTAAATTATTTTCATTTGTTTGATTTAAATTGTCATAATACATGGTATAATAAAAGTACTCGAAAATATTACTAGCATTTTTAATGAAAGGCTTAAATTATATTTTATCTATGACGATAAAATATATAAAACAAACAAATAATTGTGGAGGTATTAAAATGTCTAATGAACTTATGAAGGAAACGATGGAAGAAAGTTTTAAGTATATACCAAAATTAATAAATGGCATTGATAAAGAAATAGAACATATAAGTAATGGAGAATATACGGAGGCATTGTCATTACTGACATATATACTTGAAGGATTAGATTGGTCTATACAAGCTATTACTCTAACTTCACCACTTCATGGTTTTAGCATAGATATTTCAAAAACAAATGAGAGTTTAAATTTATTGCTGACAGCTATTGAAAATTCAGATTATCAATTAATATCTGATGTACTAAACTATGAAATAAAAGATATTTTGTACAGTTATATAAATCATTGCCAAAAGGGAGAGCTTAACTAATGAAATCATTTGAAATTATAAAAGCAAAAGATGGGAAGGATACATTAGTTATAAAACAGGGAGACAGGAAATATTTTCTCCACAGTTTTTATTACCCTGAAAAAGAAGGAGAAGAATGGGCAAATGGAGTTCAATTTGATGATGAAACGATAATACTGGTATATGGCATTGGGCTTGGTTATCATATAAATTTTCTCACTAGAAAATTATCTTTGAACAACAGGTTAATTCTAGTGGAACCATTGAGGGAAGTATTTGAATATGCCTTAAGTAATGGTTA
This sequence comes from Thermoanaerobacter sp. A7A, assembly GCF_000445185.1. Taxonomy (GTDB): domain Bacteria; phylum Bacillota; class Thermoanaerobacteria; order Thermoanaerobacterales; family Thermoanaerobacteraceae; genus Thermoanaerobacter. The sequence continues at coordinate 21,076 of NZ_AVAF01000140.1, read as the reverse complement.
TTATGATGAATTTAAGGAGAGGCCTAATACATTTTTTATAACTGAAAATTCGGAAGAAAATCTGAAAAATTTGTTAGCAATGTACATACCGTGGGATAATTTTGAAAACCTTGTGTATAAGGATTTTAAACAGTATCCCAAGATTTTTGAAGACCACTATAAGATGTTTAGTAATTGCCTAATTGAAACTATTAATGTGATGAGGATAAACAGAAATACTGCCTTATATTTTGCATCACAATGGCAATCGAATTTTATGGAAAATGTAGAGTTTATTTTTAGAAGTGTACCAGCGAAGTCGTTTTTCGATTTATTCAAAGATATTCCAGCTGTTATAGTATCAGCTGGTCCTTCATTAGATAAAAATATCAGACTTTTAAAAGAAGCGAAAGGCAAGAGTGTAATAATATGTGTGGGTACCGCTTTAAAGGCTTTGTTAAAAGAAGGCATTGAACCAGATTTTGTTGTTTCAATAGATGGAAGTGAGAAAAACTTTAAACATTTTAAGAGTTGTTCAGTTAACAGTCCATTATTGTATGACCTTACAGTATATCCACGAATATTAAAAGAATATAAAGGTCCACTTATTATAGGACGAATTGCTTCAGACTTTTCTGCTTTATTCGAAGAAAAACTATCGTTAGAATTTGGAACTTTAAATGCAGGTCCATCTGTAGCAAATTTGTCGCTAGATTTTACTTATAAAATGGGATGTAATCCTATTGTATTTATAGGACAGGACCTAGCATATTTAAATAATCGAACACATGCTTCTGGAACAACCTATGAAAAAAATAGAATAAATAGCAATTCTGATAAGGATAAGAAAGAATATATATATGTTGACGGCAATTATGGAGAAAAAGTTTTAACAGATCGAGTTTTACTTTCATTTAAAACGTGGTTTGAAAATTATATATATAAGAATCACGATAGGATATACATAAATGCCACTGAGGGTGGCGCATTTATAAAAGGAACAAAAGTAATGAATTTTAAGGATGTAATTGATGAATATATGACAAAAGATTTGCGTATAAATCGAAGAATTAGTGAAGTTATGGCAAATAATAAAATAGAATTAAAACCAGAACAAATTGATTTTATTCGAGCAGAGTTGGAAAATACAATTAAAAGGTTAAAAATAATAAAATGGGATTGTTTGCGAGGTGCAAAACTTTCAAAAAAAATGTATAATGAGTATGAGAAAAATATCAATGCCGATACAACAAGAATACTTGCGATATTAGATAAGATTGATGCGAAGCTAAGAAACTCTAAGGAAAGTTTTTTATTAATATCTTCTATTTTGAATATAGTAACAACAAAAATTCTTAAAGGATTTAAAAGTGAGAAAGAAGAAACGGAAAAGGAAAAAAAACTGCGCGTATCGATGATGTCATATACACTTTATTATGGTATTTATGAATCGATATTACAATCAGAAAAGGGACTTGAAAAAGCATTAGATACAATAAAAAATATATCAGGAGGATAAATATATGAAAATAAAAGGCAAGAAGGTACTTGTGACAGGAGCAGGGGGATTTATTGGTTCACATCTTGTGGAAAGGCTAATTGAGAGAGGGGCGAAAGTAAGGGCTTTTGTGAGATACAATTCAAAAAACAACTGGGGCTGGTTGGAGACATCACCATATAAAGATGAGATAGAAATTTATACAGGAGATATAAGAGATTATGATAGTGTAAAAGATTCCATGAAAGGAATCGAGGTTGTTTTTCACTTAGCTGCTCTTATAGGAATACCGTATTCATATATTTCGCCACTTGCATATATAAAGACAAACATAGAAGGAACGTATAATGTATTGCAATCTGCAAGAGAACTAGGTGTAGAAAGAGTAATACATACCTCCACAAGTGAAGTTTATGGGACGGCGAAATATGTGCCTATTGATGAATCACATCCATTACAGCCACAGTCTCCATATTCGGCTACCAAGATAAGTGCCGATAATATAGCACTGAGTTTTTATAATGCATTCAATTTACCGGTAACAATAGTGCGACCGTTTAACACGTATGGTCCACGTCAATCTGCAAGAGCAGTAATTCCTACAATTATTACTCAGATTATGAGTGGTAAAAAACAAATTAAACTTGGGAATTTACGACCTACAAGAGACATGAATTATGTGATAGATACAGTGAATGGATTTATAAAGATAGCAGAATGTGATGAACTTTTAGGGGAAGTAACGAATATAGGTTCAGGGAAGGAAATATCAATAGGAGATTTAGCCAGACTTATTTCTCAGTTAATGGGAGTGGAAATAGAAATAGTGCAGGAATACCAAAGATTTAGACCAGAAAAGAGTGAAGTTGAGAGGTTGCTTTGTGATAATACAAAAATAAAAAAATTTACTGATTGGGAGCCTCAATATACTTTAGAAGAAGGGCTTATTCAAACTATAAACTGGATGAAAACACATTTAAATATGTATAAGCCGGAGGTATACAATGTGTGAATTATATCTAGATTCTCCTAATTTAGGTGAGTTAGAAAAAGAATATATTTTAAAAGCGATTGATAGTAATTTCGTATCGACTGTTGGCCCTTTTGTACCCGAGTTTGAAGAAAAATTTGCAAAATATTTAAGAGTAACCTCTTGTGTTGCAGTACAAAGTGGTACAGCAGCAATTCATGCTGCACTATATGAACTAGGTATAAAAGAAGGAGATGAGATTATTGTACCTGCTATTACCTTTGTTGCAACTGTTAATCCAATAGTTTATTGTGGGGCAACTCCAGTGTTTGTTGATATTGACAAAGATACGTGGGATATAGATCCGAAAGAGATCGAAAAATCAATAACTTCAAAGACAAAAGCTATTATACCAGTTCACTTATATGGTAATCCATGTGATATGGATGAAATAATGAAGATTGCTGAAAAATATGGACTTTACGTAATTGAAGATGCGACAGAAAGCCTTGGTGCTGAATATAAAGGGCGTATGACAGGCACAATTGGCCATATTGGATGTTTCAGCTTTAATGGCAATAAAATTATCACAACGGGCGGAGGCGGAATGATATCAACAAATAACGAAAAATGGGCCTCTCATATAAAATTTTTAGTTAACCAAGCGAGAGATGCATCACAAGGATATTTCCATCCTGAAATAGGTTTTAATTATCGGATGACAAATCTGGAAGCGGCTCTTGGGCTTGCTCAACTAGAACGTTTACCAGAATTTCTCAAAAAGAAACGTATGTATTTTGAAGCGTATAAAAAAATTTTTGGAGGTATTGACGAGATAGCACTTCAAAAAGAGTATGAAGGTGCTATAAGTTCTGCATGGCTTCCATCGATAAAAATTGATCGCAAAAAAATAAAAATGACTATTCCAGAAATTCAAGACAAATTAAAGGAAAAAGGAATTCCAACAAGAAGAATATTTAATCCAATAGTTGATTTTCCACCATATGTTAAGTATAAAAATGGTAATTATCATAATTCGTATGAAATATTTGAAAATGGATTAAGTTTACCAGCTTCTACCCTAAATACACTCGAGAATATAGAATACGCGGCAAAAACATTATTGAATATTTTAGGTATTAAGAAAGAGGTAATTTTATGAAAAAAATTGCAGTTGTCACAGGGACAAGAGCAGAGTATGGGTTATTGTATTGGACAATGAAAGAAATTAAGAATGATCCGGAATTAGAATTACAACTTCTTGTAACAGGAATGCATTTATCACCAGAATTTGGACTAACGGTGCAGGAGATTGAAAAAGATGGATTTAAAATAGATGAAAAAATAGAAATTTTGCTTTCCTCTGATACAGGACAAGGAGTAGCTAAAGCTATAGGATTAGGAGTTATAGGATTTGCTCAAGCTTTTGTAAGACTAAATCCTGATATACTCATGATTTTAGGTGACAGATTTGAAATATTTGCAGCTGCAACGGCAGCAATGGCAATGAACATACCTATAGCCCATATTGGTGGTGGTGAATCAACAGAAGGAGCAATTGATGAGCAAATAAGACATGCAATAACTAGAATGGCACACATTCATTTTACCAGTTGTGATTATTATGCAAAAAGAATAAAAAAAATGGGAGAAGAAGAATGGCGTATATTTAATGTTGGAGCGCCAGGACTAGAAAATATTAAACGATTAAAGTTGCTTGAAAGAGAAGAACTGGAAAAATTGCTTAATATAGATTTAAGTAAAACTACATTATTAGTTACGTATCATCCAGTAACGTTGGAAATACAAACTTTAAAAGAGCAAATGGATAATCTTTTAAGTGCATTGATGCAAACAGGACATCAAATTATATTTACCTATCCTAATTCTGATAGCGGAGGCAGATATATAATTGAAAGGATAAACGAATTTATTAAAAATTATAATAAAGCTAAAGCTTTTATAAATCTGGGACAGCAGAGATACTTGAGTTTAATCAAATATGTGGATGCAATGGTAGGTAACTCTTCCAGTGGGATTATCGAAGCACCATCTTTTAAATTACCTGTCGTAAACATAGGTGACAGGCAAAAAGGTAGACTGCGAGCTCTAAATATTATAGATGTCGGTTGTTCTAAAGAGGAGATATTAGAGGGTATTAATAAAGCACTATATAATGAAGAGTTTAGAGCAAAACTTAAAGATACAAAAAATCCTTATGGAGATGGGGATACGAGTAAAAAGATTATTAAAATATTAAAAGAGATCAATACAAAACAAGAGAATTTTCTAAAAAAGAAGCTTACTTATTAGAGTTAATTTTAAATTAATTTTGTAAAGAGAGATGGTAATCAGATGATTAAAATAGGGAGTAAAACAATTTCTGAGAATTCACCCGTGTTTGTAATAGCTGAGGCTGGTGTGAATCACAATGGAGATATAGAAATAGCAAAAAAAATGGTTGATGCGGCGTGTGAAGCTGGAGCAGATGCAATAAAATTTCAAATATTTAAAACAGATAGTTTAGTGATTAAAAATGCGGATAAGGCTGAATATCAAAAGTTAAATACAGGAATAGATGAAACACAGTATGATATGTTAAAAAAATTAGAACTTTCATACGAAGAACATTTCAAAATTATGGAATACTGTAAAGAGCGAAATATAATATATCTTTCAACGCCGTTTGATTATGAAAGTGTTGACGCATTAGAAGAGCTAAATGTTTATGCATATAAAATAAGTTCAGGAGACATAACAAACCTTCCATTTCTAAAATACATAGCAAGCAAGGGTAAACCAATGATTGTTTCTACAGGCATGTCAAATCTAGGTGAAGTAGAAGATGCAATAGAAATAATAAAAAGTACGGGTAACGAAAAGATAATTTTATTGCACTGTACATCCAATTATCCAGCGGAATACAATGACGTAAACTTAAAAGCGATGATTACTTTAAAGAATGCTTTTCAACTCACAGTAGGCTATTCTGATCATACACTTGGTATTGAAGCCCCAATTGCTGCAGTATCATTAGGAGCAAGAATTATTGAAAAACATTTTACTCTTGATAGAACTATGCCAGGACCCGACCATAAAGCATCATTAGAACCTGCTGAATTAAAGCAAATGATTATTAGTATACGAAATATAGAAAAGGCATTGGGTGATGGGATAAAAAAATGTACTAAAAGTGAGGAAAACGTGAAAAAAATAGCAAGAAAGTCAATTGTTGCAGCAAGTTATATACCAAAAGGAACTGTTATTGAGGAAAATATGTTAACTATAAAAAGACCTGGGACAGGTATACCACCGAAATTTATAGATTATTTAATAGGGAAAAAAGCAAAAATTGATATCTTAAAGGATACAGTTCTTGACCTATCGATGGTTGAATAAACTTTCTGTTTTGTGAGGGGGAACTTTTTTGAAAAAAGTAATATTGATTGGTGCAGGAGGACATGCAAAAGCAGTAATAGATATACTTAAAAAAAATAATCAAGGAATAGAAATTGCAGGGCTAATAACAAAAGATGCTGACGATATAGGGAAAAAAATATTAGGAGTATCAGTAATTGGTACAGATAAACAGCTAAGTGAGTTGTTTGAGAGAGGTATAGAATATGCGCTTATAGCTGTAGGAAGTGTTGGAGATAATTTTTTAAGGAAAAAGTTATATGAAAGAGTCGCAAATATCGGTTATACATTTGTAAATGCATTTCATCCCTCTTCGATTATTTCGGATCATGTAAAATTTGGTGCTGGAAATGTTGTTATGCCAGGGGTATTAGTTGGGCCGGATACAATAATAGGAAATAATGTAATTTTAAATACAGGTTCCATAATAGAACATGATTGTGTAATAGAAGATCATGTTCACATAGCTCCAGGTGTCAAAATTGCAGGAGGGGTAAAAATTGGAGAAACAAGCCACATTGGAATTGGTAGTGTTATTATTCAGGGGATAAAGATAGGAAAAAATGCTTTGATTGGAGCAGGAACTATTGTTTTAAAAGATGTGCCAGATAATGCAGTAGTGGTAGGTGTGCCGGGGAAAATCAAAAAATTTAGGGAAAACAATGATTAAGGGGAAATTTAAATGGAAAAGATCAAATCTGTTCTTATTAAAGAAGAATCCTTGATTAAAGAAGCAATAAAACAATTAAATGAAAATAGCCTTCAAATTCTTCTTGTTATAGATGACAATTATAGATTGATTGGTACTGTTACAGATGGCGATATACGAAGAGCAATTCTAAATAATATTTCTTTTGATGAACCAGTTGGCAAGATTATGAATAGAGTGCCGAAATTTGTTTATATAGGGGAAGAAGAAAGTGCGAAGGAGCTTATGATAAAACATAGAATAAAAACTATTCCCGTTTTAGATAGAGAAAGAAGAGTTGTAGACTTAATTTTGATGGAAAAATTTCTTGAAACGAAATACGAATATTCTGAAAAACCAAATTATGTTTTTATTATGGCAGGGGGAAAAGGGACAAGGTTGGATCCTTTTACAAAGATACTCCCAAAACCTTTAATACCAATTGGAGATACCCCCATAATTGAACTTATTGTTAAAAATTTCAAAAAATATGGTTTTAATAACTTTTTAATTTCAGTGAATTATAAAGCAGAAATTATAAAATTATATTTTTCAGAAAATCCTGATGGATACAATATAAATTTTATACACGAAAAAGATTTTCTTGGAACAGCAGGTTCGCTGAGACTTGCAGAGGAAAAATTGAAAGATACATTCATAGTTTCAAACTGTGATGTAATTATAGATATAGATTTTGATGAATTGTTGAAATATCACAAAAAAAATAATAATCATGCAACAATTGTAGGAGTAGTAAAAAATATGCAGATTCCATATGGGGTTATAGACGTAAATAATGGAGAGCTTGTAAATATGATTGAAAAACCGGAATACAACTTTGTTATAAATTCAGGAGTTTATGTGTTAGAACCAGAGTTAATCAATTTAATTCCACAAGGTAAGCCAATAAATATGCCAGACTTATTGTTAAAATCAAAAGAATTTGGCTATAAAGTAGGTGTGTATCCGATAAGTTCAAAGTGGTTTGATGTAGGTCAATGGGAAGAATATAGAAATACGTTAGAATATTTTAAAAAGGTGGAAGGTATCTAAGTATGTATAAAGGGAAAACAATATTAGCGTTGATACCTGCTAGGGGTGGTTCCAAGGGAGTGCCAAGGAAAAATATAAAGCTTCTTTTAGATAAACCTCTTATAGCTTATACTATTGAAGCCGCTTTACAAGTTGATTTTATAGATAAAGTAATAGTATCAACGGATGATTTAGAGATAGCACAGATATCTAGAGAATATGGAGCAGAAGTCCCTTTTTTAAGGCCTTATGAATTAGCAACTGATGAAGCAAAATCAATAGATGTTATTTTACATGCCATGGACTGGATGGAAAAAGAACATGGTGCATTTAATTTGATTTTACTTTTGCAACCTACGTCACCTTTCAGAAATAGTGAAGATATTAAAACTGCTCTTGATATATTTTTTGAAAAAAATGCAAAAGCTGTGGTTTCTGTTTGTGAAGCAGAACATTCTCCTTTATGGATGAATACTCTAAATGATGATCTAAATATGAAAGATTTTATTCGAAAAAATATTTTAAACAAAAATAGACAGGAGTTGGGTAAGTATTACCGTATTAATGGTGCAATTTATATAGCAGAATGGGATTATTTGAGACAAAATAAAACTTTTTTTGGAGATAAAACTTATGCCTATATTATGCCTAAAGAAAGATCTATTGATATTGATACTGAAATGGATTTTAAATTTGCTGAATTTTTAATAAATAGATATGGCTAATTTAAATGGCGGGTACTTCCCGCCATTTAAATTAAAGACAGAACTCACTTTTTATACCTATATAAAAAGCTTGAAGGAAGGCTTTGCTTCCTTTAAATTATATTTATTGAGTAATTTAATATTCTCATAAATGGTTGCTTCCTTTTTATTGATGTAAAATTTCTATAGTATTTTCTATAATAAGCTTTTCTGCTTCTTACATATAACAAATTTCTATTACCTAAAACACTACTAGTAATTATATTTAACTGAGAAGAGTTTATGATATAATTATTTTAAGAGACAAGCTTAAAGGGAAGTGATGGTGAAGTGCAAACATTGAATTTGATAGAGATTTCAGACAAATCATCAAGCATTTTAAATAATGCTAAGCCTTTTTTAAAGTGGGCAGGCGGAAAAACACAGTTATTAGATGAGTTATATAAGAGATTGCCATTCTCTTTAATTCAAAGTGGTAAAATAGAGAGATATGTTGAGTCTTTTGTGGGCGGTGGTGCATTTTTTTTCTTTTTAAAAAGAAATTTCAAGGTTAAAGAATCGTTTTTAATCGATATAAATAAGGAACTAATAATAGGCTATAAGGTAATTCAAAATAATGTGAATGAATTAATTGATGAGTTAAGCAGCATGGAAGAGAAATATCTAAAATTATCAGAGGAACAGAGGAAAGATTTTTACTATAACATTAGAGATGAGTATAATAGACAAAAGGACAATTTTGATTATATAAATTATAATTTGGACTGGGTAAAAAGAGCAGCGTACTTAATTTTTTTAAACAAGACATGTTTTAATGGATTATATCGTCTAAATAAAAAAGGTGAATTCAATGTACCGTTTGGGAAATATAAAAACCCTACTATTTGTGATGCTGACAATTTAATCGAAGTAAGTAAAGCGTTAGAGAATACAGAGATCATTTGTGCAGATTTTGAAGAAAGCAAAAAGTATATACATAAAAACACTTTGGTTTATCTCGATCCTCCTTATCGTCCTTTAAACAATACTTCGAATTTTACAAGTTATAATGAGGACGGGTTTGATGATGATGACCAGAGGCGGTTAGCTCAGTTTTTTAAAGAAATGGATAAAAGAGGCGCTTATCTTATACTTAGCAATTCGGACCCCAAGAATGAAGATGTAGATGACAATTTTTTTGATGAATTGTATGCGGGGTTTATTATTGAAAGGGTAAAAGCAAAAAGATATATTAACAGTAATGGGGATAAACGAGGAGATATAAATGAATTGATAATAAGGAATTATGAGTAGGGGGCTTAAAATGAAGGAATTATATATTGAATTTTTAAATGTAGAAAATGAGGAAAGTGTAATAGAAAAATTTCATGATACACTTGTGGACACAAATAGGAGTTATGACTTTTTTGTTGATTGGGACAAAGTAAGAAAACACGTTGAAGAACACAAAATAGAATTTAATATATTAAATAGTTTAATAGGAAGTAATCAGTTTGATAATGACTTAAGAAAAATTTTATTAAATTATCCTCGAGTGCTTCCTGTTATACCGATTTTATTAGCAATACGAGACCTTAATTTTAAAGTAATCCGCGATTTTACAGATAAAAACTTGGATATTGTGAATTATGACTTTAACACTAGAACTCTTACATCAGAAGAGATTGATAATATTATAGAATTTTTTGATAAGACAGGCTTAAAGAGATTTTTTCTGGAAATGGGTACGAAGAGCGTACAAGATTATGTAATAGGTGTGGAAGTAGGCATGGATACCAATGCGAGGAAAAATAGAAGTGGAGATGCGATGGAATTAGTATTAAAGCCAATTATTGAAGATATAGCAACAAAGGAAAAAGGATTTGAAAGAGTTTTATTTCAGAAAAATTTCGGATATTTGGAAACTATTTATGGTATAGAGGTTAATTCTTCAATTAAAAACAGAAAAGCTGATTTTATTTTAATCAAAGACAACAAAAAAGTTATCAATATCGAAGTGAATTTTTATTCAGGAACTGGTTCAAAACCTCAAGAAATAGTGGATTCCTACATAGAAAGACAGAATGAACTTAAAAATAATGGATTTGAATTTATTTGGATTACAGACGGAGAGGGATGGAGAGGACAGAAAAATCAAATTCATAAAGGCTTTGAAAAAATAGATTATTTGTTAAATCTTCATTTTGTGCGTATTGGTTTATTGGAGGAAATATTATGCAGGATATAGATTTTAAAAAAGAAATAACTACTGTATGGTCGTTTCCTGAAAGGGGAAAATGGAAGACGCATAAGGGAAATTACAGAGGCAATTTTGCACCTCAAATTCCAAGGAATGTTATATTAAGATATTCCCATGAAGGAGATTTTGTACTCGACCCTATGGTTGGCAGTGGTACAACGCTAATAGAAACTAAAATATTAAATAGGCGAGGTATAGGTTTTGATATCAATCCAGATAGTGTAGAGCTGACTAAAAGAAATTTAGACTTTGATGGAGATTATAAGTATGAGCAGATTGTAAGGGTAGGGGATGTGAGAAATTTAAAAGAGATTGGCGATAGCAGTATTGATTTAATAATAACGCATCCACCGTATTTAAATATTATAAAGTATTCAAATGGGAGAATAAAAGGGGATTTATCAAATATATCTGATGTTAAAAAATTTTGCAATGAATTGGAAAAGGGAGTTATTGAACTTTATAGGGTTTTAAAAGAAGACAGATATTGTGCTATTTTAATAGGAGATACAAGAAAAAGCGGGCATTACATACCTCTTTCATATTATGTAATGAGACTTTTCCTTAAGAATGGCTTTGTATTAAAGGAGGACATTATAAAAGTTCAACATAATTGTAAGTCTACACCTTATTGGGAAAGACAGGTAGAGAAATATAACTTTTATATGATTATGCATGAACATTTATTTATATTTAGAAAGCCTAAAAAAGATGAAAATTTAAACAAAATAAAATATAGCACGGGCTTATACTAAATGGCGGGGATTTCCCGCCATTTAGCGTATTTTTATTTACTACACTATAGAAATTTTATAATCTTTTAGCCACATATTTATTTGTACGAGGTAAGCGAAGAGTTGGGCAGAGCCCATAAGCTGTGAAAACCAGGCAGGGTCATAGGCTTTTGCATCTGTTTCTATAAGTTCTGCGATTGCTTTTTTATCTACAAGTTGCAAAAGTGGGGATGTACTGTCATCAATTATTTGTTTTAGCCATTCTTTAACGATGTTTTTAAATACTGGATTGTGTGTTTTAGGGTAGGGACTCTTTTTTCTTTCAATTACTTCCTCTGGGATGTAACCTTTTAGAGCGTATCGCAATATTCCCTTTTCTCTGTTATTTAAATTTTTCATTTCCCACGGTATATTCCATACATATTCTACAAGTCTGTAGTCTAAAAAAGGTACTCTTGCTTCAAAACCTACTGCCATGCTCATTCTATCCATTCTGTCAAGAAGCATGGACATAAATCTTGTTATGTTAAGGTAAAACATTTCCCTCATTCGAGCATTATATGGGTCTTCTCCATTCAGCTTTGGCACTTCATTTAAAGCTTCATTGTATCTATCATTTAAGTATTCTATAGGTCTTATATATTTTACAACTTCTGGCAAAAGCAACTTCATGCGTTCATTGACCATTCTTATCCATGGGAAGGTGTGACTTTCAATTGCTTCTTTATTTCTAAACCAGGGATAACCTCCAAAAACTTCATCAGCACCTTCTCCTGATAGAGCGACTGTGGCTCCTTTTTTTACTTCTTTTAAAAATAGATATAAAGATGAATCTATATCTGCCATACCAGGAAGGTCTCGAGCGTACAAGGCTGGTTTTAGAGCATGTGCAAGTTCTTCGTTATCTATAAATACATAGTTATGGTTTGTGTCAAGTTTATTTGCAACAAATTTTACCCAGTCTGCGTCAGAGTTTGGTTGAAACTCGTTTGGCGTAAAATATTTATCATTACCTACATAATCTACAGAGTATGTTATAAGTTTATGGCCTTTTTGCTTTAATTTTTCATTTGCGAAGAAAGATACAGCAGTTGAATCAAGTCCACCTGATAGCAATGAACATAAAGGCACGTCTGAAATAAGCTGCCTCACTGAAGAATCTTTAAGGAGATACCTTATTTTTTCCGACGTTTTCTCAAGGCTATCTTCATGGGGAAGACTTTGTAATGACCAGTATTTGCTTATATTTACTCCATTTTTAGTGAATATGAGGTAATGTCCGGCTTTTAATTCTTTAATGTCTTTAAAGACACCACATCCGGGAGTTCTTGAAGGTCCCATTACAAATATTTCTGCAAGACCTTGTGAGTCTATCTCTGGTTTTACATGAGGATGTGCTAATATTGCTTTGATCTCTGAACCAAATATCAAAGCCCCATTTTTAATGGTATAAAATAGTGGCTTTATTCCGAGATGGTCCCTGGCAATAAAAAGCCTATTTTGTACTTCATCCCATATTGCAAAAGCAAATATTCCATTAAATTTTTTAACACATAAAGAACCCCATTCTATATAAGATGTCAAGATAATTTCAGTATCTGAACGGGTATTAAAAGTATATCCCAAGGATATGAGTTCGTTTTTTAATTCATCCATATTGTAAAGTTCTCCATTGTGGATGATGACAAAATTTTTTTCGCCGTATTTTTTTATCATTGGTTGAATTCCACCTTGTGGATCTATAACAATTAAACGGCGGTGCCCCAAAACACAATGTTTTGATAGCCATACCCCAGAACCGTCAGGTCCTCTTTTTTTAAGAGTGTCTGTCATTTTTTCGATTATTTCATTTTGAAGTGACAAGTCCATGTCAAAGTTAACCCATCCTGTTATTCCACACATAAAAATCCTCCTAAAATTTAAATCTATAAGTAAATATATTCTCTTTTTTTGCCATTGATACATGTTATAATTTTCTAATGAACTTTTAATTTCTACATGATATAATAAAGACATAAGTTTTTTAGGAGGACTAAGCTTTTATGGAGAAAGTAATAAAAGAGCATTATTATGAAGAAAATGATATTGCTGAAAGGATAAGGTTTCTAAAAAAGAAATTAAATGAATGCAATATAGAACTTCCAAAAGCCTTAGAGCTTAGTCGTGAATTAGACGAATTGATTGTCATGTACATGAAAGGAGAAAAACAAGTAAAACAGATAAAATAAAGTATTGTTTTACTTGTTTTTCTTTTTGCGTGAAAATTACATAAAAAAATTTAAACTTTTTAAAATATATGTCGATATTTATATTAGCAAGAGGGAGAAATTATTACAAATGATAAATTCTTATTGCAGGAGGTAATAATGGTATGTTGCAGGGGATAAATACTGCGGGAACGGGGCAAGTAAATTCGCAGTTTAAAAGAGATAGTGCGTTAGTAGATGAAATAAAAGCAGTAAAAGATATACTAAGTAAACCTGTAGACGAAGATAAACTTAATAGTGAGCTTAATAAAGAAAATAGAAAAATAAGCATTAACGATCATACATATTTTGAATTTTCTGTGCACAAGCCTACAAATACAATAGTGGTCAAAATTGTTGATAGCGATACGAATGAAGTTATTGACGAAATTCCGCCTGAAAAAATACTTGACCTTGTGGCAGGATTATGGAAAATAGCTGGACTTTTTGTGGATAGAAAAATATAGTTGGGGGTATTAAGATGGATCCAATAAGTATGAACAACTACAATATGAGCAATTTATTAAGAATAAGTGGTCTTGCAACAGGGCTTGACACTGATTCTATTGTGAAGCAGTTAATAAGAGCTGCCAGTATTCCTCTCGATAGATTAGAACAACAAAAGCAATGGTATCAATGGCAACAAGAGGATTTAAGAGATATAAACAGTCAGCTTTTATCTCTGCGAGATAACAATGTGTTTGCACTTACATTACAAGGAACTTTTCTTGCGAAAACTGTTTCATCAAATTCTGCTATTGCGACTGCTACAGCAACATCGAGTGCGGTAAACGGAACTTATACAATAAATGTGGCTCAACTGGCACAACCCGCTTACAGAACTTCTGGACAGCTTAGCATTACAGATCCGAATGCAGCACTTAACCAAACAGGTACAATTGTATTGAATAATGTTAGCATAGCAGTGACTTCCACTGATTCGTTAAATTCGATTATAGCAAAAATTAATAATGCAGGGGCAGGGGTTACCGCTAGTTATGATACAAATTTAAAGACTATATTTCTTGTATCTACCACCACCGGAAGTAGTGCTAAAATAGACTTTAGTGGTTCTGATTCAAATGGGTGGAATATATTAAATAATACCCTAATGATCAATGTTGGTACAACTGTGGGAACTGATAGTTATGTTGCTTATGGTAAGAATTCCCAGTTTACTTTAAATAACGGTACTACTGTGTATTCCGAAAGTACAAATAATTTTACATTATTAGGTTTAAATATTACCCTTACGGGTACAGGTACTACAACTCTAACTGTTTCAACGGATGTTGACAAAATATATAACTCCATAAAAAACTTTGTTGATACATATAATGATGTAATTACAAAAATTAATACAAAACTTACAGAAAAAAGATATTACGATTATCCACCTTTAACTTCTGAACAAAAGCAAGCTATGAAAGACAGTGATATAACTTTATGGGAACAAAAAGCTCGTTCTGGAGATTTGGCTAATGATGAAACTCTTATGAGAATATATTATTCCATGAGAAATGTTGTTTCATCTACAGTTTCTGGTGTAGGCTCTTTAAGTTCAATTGGTATTACGACAGGCCAATGGTATGAAGGTGGAAAACTTTACATCGACGAAACAAAGCTTAGAGATGCTATTGCAAATAATCTGGATGAGGTGATGAAGATATTTTCAGGTGTTTATCAGACAGATTCTAATGGAAATACTACTTTAGTTACTCCAGGTATAGCACAAAATTTGTATGATACCTTAAACAGTGGCATTGATGCCATAACTCAAAAAGCAGGTAGTACCACTCAGCTTTATGATTCAAGTTTTATAGGAAACAGAATAAGAGAAATAGATGATAGGATTGTTCAAATGCAAGAGTATCTAAATAACCTTGAACAGAGATATTATGCACAATTTACACAGTTAGAGATGTATGTAAGCCAAATGAATTCACAAAGTGCGTGGTTGAGTCAACAAATAGGGGTTATGGGGAAATAGAAAGGGGTGCGGCGATGGTAAATCCATATCAGCAATACAAAGAAAACGCGATTTTAACAGCAAGTCCTGAAGAACTGGTACTGATGCTTTACAATGGCATAATAAGGTTTATTGAAGAAGCAAAAGGTGCGATAGAGAAAAAAGATTATATGGCAGCAAATAATGGTATACAAAGGGCACAAGACGTTATTACAGAGCTTATGCTTACTTTAGATATGAGCTATGATATTTCGCAAAACTTGTACAGTTTATATGACTATATGCTAAGAAGATTAATTGATGCTAATGTAAAAAAAGACGTGACAATTTTAGAAGAAGTAAAAGGATTTGCAATAGAATTAAGGGATACTTGGAATGTAGCTCTTAATAAAGTTAGAGAAAAAGTCTATGCGAAAGGTTGATGGGATGAATAATGCTGTAGAAAAGCTTACTCAACTTGTGCAGGATAAAATTCAGAAATTGAAAGAGCTTTGTGAGGTTACTGAAAAAATAGGTATTGCCATAGCTTCAAACAATTTAGAAGAATTAAAAAATCTTCTTATTACGAAGCAACAGATTATTGAAGAGATTAACGAACTAGATACCGATTTTATTCCTCTGTACAATAATTTCAAAAAAGAAAATAAAGTGGAAAGTATATTTGCTTTAGAAAATAAAATAACAGGGGAAGTAAGTAAATTGAAAGCTTTATTCATAGAGGCAAAAGCCTTATTGGAAAAAATAAAAGAAAAAGATGACAAAAACCTCAAAGAGATAACTGATGTTTTTGAAAGAACGGGGAACAAATTAGAGGAATTGTCAAAGAATAAAGAAGGGTACATAGAATATCTTAAATACTATACACCTGACAGTTATTTTTTAGATAAAAAACGTTAAAAGAAGCGGGAATTCCCCGCTTTTTTAAATTTTAAATTTATTTATTGTACTCATCAAGGTATTTGCAATATTGCTCAAATCTTGTGCGGATTTTGATATTTCTTCTATTGCGGTTTTTTGCTCCTCTGTTGCAGAAGATATTTCTTGGGTAGAGGCAGCAGCTTCTTCCGTTACTGCAGCGATATTTTGTATGGAATCTAACATTTGACTTCTACTTTGAGAAATTTTCAGCATTGAGTCATTGAGCTTATTAAGCTCCTCTACGATTCGATTTACTGCTTGCTGAATGCCATAGAAAGTATGAACTGTTTTTGCTAAAGATTCATTTTGTTTTTCTATGGAAGCACTCGCTTCTTCTACTACTTCATGGGTATCATCAATGTTTTGCTGTATTTCTTTTATAATAGATTCAATATTTTTAGCGGCTTCAGAAGACTGATTTGCCAATTTTCTCACCTCATCAGCTACTACAGCAAAACCGCGACCAGCTTCTCCTGCACGGGCTGCTTCAATTGCAACATTTAATGATAAAATATTGGTTTGATCGGCTATTGCAGTTATTGTTTCTACAATTTTTCCTATTTCATGAGATTTTTCCTTTAAATAGGAAGTAGATTCTTTCACTTTGCTGTGCATTAGTTCTGTGACTTTAGTCTTTTCGCTTAATTCTTTTATATTTTCTAATCCAGTATTTGCTGCTTTTGTTACAGAATCAGTTTCTTCATTTATATTCATTGAATTTTTCATTGTCACATCTAAATTTTGACTTAACAAGTTGGTAATAGTTGCAGCTTTTTCAGCTTCTTTTGCTTGCTCCTGCGCGCCTTTTGCTATTTCTTCCATAGCTACAACTACTTCATTTGTGATTTGCTCAGCTTTATTTGATGCAAAGGATACTTTTTTAGAATATTCGTATACAGAATTTGCATCCTCCATTTGTTCCATCATTGCTGTAAGGGCCAGTCCATATTATTGCATCTGGATTTTCAATAGCTTTTTTATACCATTCCTGGCTGGTAGGGTCATAGTTTGGGTCGAGGGGAAGGTCAGGAGATTGAATTATTTTTTTATCTGGAGTTGCAAGGTAAATAAGAGATATTTTGGTGCTTTTTGTTTTTAAAACGGTTGTAAATAAATCCTGTAAATTCTTTTTATTAGTTTCGAAATTACCTTGTCCCAAATTTAGAATTTGAAGATTGGCAGAGAGTATAATAAGTTGAGTTTCAATATCATTTTTGAAAAGGTCTACATAATTATTTATTAGTCCTAATGTATCTGCATTAGAGATGTTGATAGTATCTTGTAAAATTTTTATTGACTTGCTTGTAGACATATAACCAGTGAAAGCGAGAGGAACGATTATCATAAGGGCTATGAATGTCATTAATTTAGCAAATATGCTACTAGCCCTGGTCAAAAACTTTAGTCTAACGTTTGACTTGGGGATTTTAGGAATTTTTAAACTTAGTTTGAATTCCTTCTTCTTTTGAAATCTTTTTTGTTTTTTCATTAGTTAGACACCTCCAAAATGGGCAAATTAAGTTATGCAATCGGTTGTATAAATATATTATACCACTGTTAGATGGATTTTACAATAAAATGTCGGAATTTGTATTTTGAGATCGTAAAAATTTTATTAAAATTTTATTGCTATTTAAGGTTTAAGATGATATAATACACCTATAATATAATCGAAAGATTATATTGAACCAAAAATTCAAAGTGAGGGGATTATTAGTTATGTATCAAGACAAAGTGTTAGTGTGCAAAGATTGTGGGAAAGAGTTCGTGTGGACAGCAGGAGAACAACAGTTTTATGCGGAGAAAGGCTTTCAAAATGAGCCTGTAAGATGTAAAGCCTGCAGAGAGGCGAAAAAAAGAAGAAGCCATCAGTACAATGCTAGAAGAGACAAGAAAGCTTTTGGCATGAGTAAATAATCCCCTTACTTTTTCGCAAGAAAAGTAAAGAGGATTATACAAAAGGCACCATTTCGGTGTCTTTTTTACATTTCAGAACTTTTTCCACATTGTTAAAAGCGAATTTAAAAGTTATTCACAGACTTATCCCCATTATCCACAGGTTTTTTATTTCACAATATATTTTTATACTTTCTAAAAAATTTCCTTTACTCTTTAAACAAAAAAATATTGAAATTTTATTCATATGATATTATAATTATGAGAGCGAATTCTGTAAGATTTTGAACGGTCTCACTGCGAGGTAAAAATAACTTATTCCAAAAAAATTTTTTACGGAGGAGAGGAGAAAAATGAATAAAAAATTACTTGGTGTTCTTTTGATTTCAGCATTGGTTTTAGCATTGCTTTTATCCGGTTGTAGTAATAAGCCTGTTAGTGCGTTAGACAAAATCAAACAAAAAGGCGTTATCATAATGGGTACAAGTGCAGATTTTCCACCTTATGAGTTCCATAAAGTAGAAGGAAACAAAGATACAATAGTGGGCTTTGACGTTGATATAGCAAATGCCATTGCGAAAAAATTAGGGGTTAAGCTGGAGATAAAAGATATGGACTTTAAAGGATTGATTCCAGCTCTTCAAGCCGGGCGGATAGATATGATTGTGGCAGGTATGACTCCCACACCAGAGCGAGCTAAAAGCGTTGACTTTTCAGACCTTTATTACAACAGCCAACAAGTTGTAGTTGTAAAAAATGACAGTCCTATTTCAAAGTTTGATGATTTAAAAGGCAAAACTGTGGCGGTGCAAATAGGCACCACCTCTGAAGAAGCCGCTAAAAAGATACCAGATGTAAATTTGAAGCAGCTAAATCGTGTTGGAGACGCTTTTATGGATTTAAAAAATGGCAGATGTGATGCGATAGTATTGGAAAATACTGTAGCAAATGCATATCTCAAAGAATACAATGACATGAAAATACTTAACATGAAAGAAATCAACACGGTAGAAAATGGTTCTGCTGTTGCAGTAGCTAAAGGAAATAAAGAATTAGTGAATATAATAAACGATGTGATAAAAGAGTTAAAAGCTAGTGGCGAATATGACAAACTTATAGATAAATGGTTTAAGCAATGATGAAATTTGGTGGAGAATTTTAAAGACAATTCTCCACTAAAATTTTGCTGAAAGGAAGATTTTTATGAGTGTAAATTTTTTGAGCATGCTAAAATACAGTCATTTATTTGTAAGCGGCCTTCTCATGACTTTAAAACTCACATTTTTAGCAGTGACTATAGGAGTTATATTAGGTCTATTCATAGCTCTTATTAAAATGTCTTCTATAAAACCTATAAGCTTTATAGGAGCCAGTTATGTTGAAATTATAAGAGGTACTCCTCTTTTGGTACAACTTTTATTGATATATAATGGCCTTATGCAATTTGGAATAGATATACCAGCTTTTACAGCAGGAGTTTCTGCTCTTGCCATAAATAGCGCTGCTTATGTTGCCGAAATTATAAGAGCAGGCATACAAGCTGTAGACCCCGGTCAAAACGAAGCAGCTCGTTCCCTTGGCATGACACATGCTATGGCGATGAGGTATGTTATAATTCCCCAGGCAATAAAAATATCCTTCCTGCCTTGGGAAATGAATTTATCGTGATGCTCAAAGAATCAGCTATTGTATCAGTAATAGGCTTTGCGGACCTTACAAGGCAAGCAGACATTATACAAAGCGTTACTTATAAGTATTTCGAACCTTACATCATCATTGCAGCTATATATTTTATAATGACCTTCATCTTTTCAAGACTCCTTGGAATCTTTGAAAGGAGGCTTAGGGCTGGTGATACGCGTTAATGAGGTATATAAAACCTTTGGGGATTTAGAAGTATTAAGAGGTGTAAGTCTAAACGTAAATAAGGGAGAAGTTGTTGTGATAATAGGACCAAGTGGTTCGGGAAAAAGTACCCTTTTAAGGTGTATAAACCTTTTAGAGGTGCCTACTAAAGGAGAAATCTATATTGAAGGGATCAAAATAAACGACAAAAAAGTAAACATCAATAAGATAAGGCAAAAAGTAGGGATGGTTTTTCAGCATTTTAATTTATTTCCACACTTGACAGCTCTTGAAAATGTAACTTTAGCTCCTATTAAAGTGAAAAAAATGGACAAAAAAACCGCTGAGGAGATAGCTTTGGGCTTACTTGAAAAAGTAGGGCTTTTAGACAAAAAGGACGAGTACCCTATTAAGCTTTCAGGCGGTCAAAAGCAGAGACTTGCAATTGCAAGGGCATTAGCTATGCAGCCAGATATTATGCTTTTTGATGAGCCCACATCAGCCCTTGACCCTGAAATGGTAAAAGAAGTTTTAAACGTCATGAAAGGATTGGCTAATGAAGGAATGACGATGGTAGTTGTCACTCATGAGATGGGTTTTGCGAGGGAAGTGGGAGATAGAGTCATTTTTATGGACGATGGAATGATAATTGAAGAAGGGACGCCAGAAGATATTTTCTACAATACAAAAAATGAAAGGACAAAAGAATTTATAAGTAAGATTTTGTAAAGGCACTCCGAAAAGGAGTGTGAGACTGTACACAAAGTATAATTTTGATTGGCATTTTGCAAGTTTGCTCCAGCGACAAAGCAGGCTAAACTAACGCTCGCTCTCAGACTCCAGCGGGGTTCCGGCCACATTCGACATCCTGTCTCAGGTGGCCGCTTCCGCCATCCGTGGCTCCAGCCCCGCCTCCGTCTTTCGAGCTTGCTAAGTTTAGC
>NZ_AVAF01000139.1 GCF_000445185.1 Thermoanaerobacter sp. A7A | reverse complement strand
GGCCGCTTCCGCCATCCGTGGCTCCAGCCCCGCCTCCGTCATCACACTTGCTAAGTTTAGTTACTGCTTTGTCGCGAGTCGCATTACTTCACAAAATGCCAATCTTACAAAATAGTTTGTCTACAGTCTGATAGAGGCTTTTGCCTCTATTTTACAATTCAATTTCACAACTTTCCTTCTCAACTTTTTCACCATTTATCTTAATCTCTTTGATGTCGTCAAAATTTTTAAATATAAATTTATACTTTTTAACTCCTTTGTCATAGCCAAAGTGAATTTTATCAAATTTTATATCCATTCTTCCTTCTTTATAACAAAAACTTATATCGAAGAGGTTATAAACCCCTTTAGTATAATCGAAAGATTTTCCATCATCTTCATAATGGAGATAATGTCCCTCTTTCCCTTTGTATATCTCCACTGTTAATTCTTCCAGCTTCTTTTCCCCTATAAAAGACTGAGGCTGCTGTTTTAACAGTATTCCTCCTTCTTTTACAAAAAGAGGTATTACTTCTATAGGAGCATCCACAAGGTAATAGTTTTTTCCTTTGAATTCTTTTCCCGTCCAGTAATCATACCAGATTCCTTCAGGCAAATAAACTTCTCTTCGTTCTTTTGAAGGAAGATATAAAGGAGCAACTAAGAGACCTTCTCCAAACATAAATTCATCATATATCTTATGAGTATTTTCATCTTTTTGATATTCAAAAACCAAAGGCCTCATAATAGGATAGCCTTTTTGAGATGCAATGTAAAACAAATCATATAAGTAAGGAAAAAGTTCATATCTCATTTTTATATATTTTCGAGAAATATTTTCTGCTCTTTTACCAAAAGACCATGGCTCTTGGTCTTTTGTTCCTATTGCAGAATGAACTCTTAAAAACGGAGTAAATACCGCAGCCTCTATCCACCTTATAAAAAGTTCTTCATGGCAATCTCCTTCAAATCCTCCAACATCTGCTCCTGCAAACGGTTGTCCAGATAGACCTATGTTCATTATCATTGGCATCATCATAAGAAGATGCTCATACAAGCTTCTGTTGTCTCCTGTCCACATTGCAGCATACCTTTGTATCCCTGAAAAAGCGGCTCTTGTCAAAACAAAAGGCCTTTCATTAGGTCTTATCCTTAGAAAACCATCTCTTGTGGCCATTGCCATGTAATTTGCATAGACATTGTGAGCCTCTTTGTGAAGTACCTTTTCTCCATCTAAAATATGAATATTATCCTCTGGCATTGTTTTTGTAGGTGTTTCAAAAACAGCTGGTTCATTCATATCATTCCATATACCATCAATGCCATCATTTATAAATTCTCTGTGCTTTTCACCCCACCAATATCTCACTTCTTCTTGTAAAAAGTCAGGAAAACAAGCTTCCCCTGGCCATACTTTTCCAACGTAGGTTATACCGTACTTATCCTTTACAAAATAACCCTTTTCAATTCCTTCTCTGTAAACATGGTAGTCGTAATCTCTCTTAACTCCTGGATCTACAATTGTCACTACTTTAAATCCCATTTCTTTAAGCTGTTTTAACATTTCTTTGTGGTTTTTAAACGTTTCTTTATTCCATGTAAAAACTCTATACCCTTCCATGTAATCTATATCGAGATATATCACATCACAAGGAATGTCTTTTTCTCTAAAAGTTTTTGCAACCTCCAGTACTCTCTCTTGTGGGGTGTAACTATATCTGCTTTGTTGATTACCTAATACCCATAATGGCGGAAGACTTATCCTTCCTGTAAGATATGTATAATTTTCCACAACCTCTTTTATGTCTTCTCCGTATATAAAATAGTAGTTCATTTGGCCGCCATATGCTCCAAAAAAGTAATATTCTTGACTTTCTTGACCCATATCAAAAAAAGACCTAAAACTGTTGTCCAAAAATATTCCATAAGTGTGATAATCGTTCATTCCTATGAAAAAAGGGTAAGACTCATATAAAAGTTTTGTAGTCTGGTTGTGAGTCATAAATTCATCTGTATTCCACATCTCAAGCCTTTCGCCTTTTTTGTCGAGATATCCTGCTTTTTCTCCAAAACCGTAAAAATGGTCTTCTCTTAACTTTTTATAGCATCTTACATCTGTTTCATTGAACTTTGCTCCTCCATTGTAATCCTCATTAATTATATTTCCATTTTTATCTAAGAAACTCACAGAAAGGTCATTTTTATTTATTTTTACTTTCAATGAATTAGTCTCAATTAATATGCTTTCTAATTCATCACTTATACTAAACTCAGGAATATCGTATTCTTTCTTTTCTATCGCAATTGTATCCTTTCTTTTTTCCTCTTTATTACTTACAAAAACGTTAATAATTTTATCACCTAATACTCTAAGCTCTAACTTCTTTCCTTCATTTCTCACAACAATTCCTTCTGATGTTTTTTGATACAATTTAATACCTCCCTAATCCTCTATTTTTTGTGTCCTTCTTATAAGGGTAAAAGCAGAAATTGGTGATAAATAAATAATACTCCTCTTATCCCTTTCTGTGATTATAAAAGACTTTGGCTTTTCGTCAGAAATTCTGACCACAAATCCTTCTTCTTCCGCTACTCTCAGAAACTGAATAGTAGCTTCAGAAGTGGTTACAATATTCATATCAAAAATGCCTATAATTTCTTTATCGGGTACTACCACGTTGCCGCCTAAATGGACATACATTTTTTGACCCCCTATTCCTTAATGACAACCCCATTAGATATCTTAAAATAACAATCTCCTTTTAAATCTCTTTTTGTAGTATGGGTTATAAAAGTCTGAAAACCTTTTAATCTTTCTAGGACATATTTTTTTCTATTTTCATCTAATTCTGACATTACGTCATCTAAAAGCAGTACTGGTTTTTCACTAGTCTCCTTTTTTAAAATTTCAAACTCTGATAATTTAAGGCATAAAGCCACTGTTCGCTGTTGACCTTGAGAAGAATATACTCTTGAATCATAGCCGTTTATAATAATCTTAAAATCTTCCCTATGAGGCCCTACTTGTGTTGTAAGATACTTTAAATCTAAATCTATATTCTTTAATAGTTTTTCTTTTAATCTTTTTTTAACTATTTCTTCATCTGAAGCATCTTTAAGTCCAACACTATTTAGGTAGACAATTTCTGCTGTCTCATTGGAAATTTCAAGTAAAAATTTTTTTATATTAATTTCTACGTTTTTTAAATAATTTTGTCTCATCACAATTATTTTTGCCCCGTATTCTACTAATTGGTCATCAAAAATTTCTAGTATACTTTTACTTTTCCCTTCTTTTATGCTCTTTAATAGTTTATTTCTATTCATTAGTATTTTGTTATATTGCATGAGGTTATAAAGATAATTCTTTTCAACAACAGATATACAAGAATCCAGATATTTTCTGCGATGGGAAGGTCCTTCTTTTATTATGTTTAAATCTTCAGGAGAAAAAATGACTGTCAAAAGTTGACCTAAAAGTTCGGAAGTCGACTTTATTTTATTGCCATTTACTTTAATGACTTTATTTTCATTTTTCTTGTATCCAAATTCTATTTTTTTATCGTTATTTTCTTGACAAATTATAGCTTTTACATAAAAATAATCTTCTCCAAATTTTATTAGTTCTGTCGTTTTGCTCCCTCTAAAAGACCTTCCCATACTTAAAAGCCTAATACTTTCTAATAAATTGCTCTTTCCTTGTGCATTTAAACCATAAAATATATTTATTCCTTCGCAAAATTCTATTTTTTGCTTTTGTAAATTTCTAAAATTGTCGACAAATAGCTCCTTCACATACAAGTTAAATTCCTCACTTTATGATATAAGTTTTACCATCTACCTCAATTATATCATTTTTGCGAAGTTTTTTACCTCTTTTTAATTCTATTGCGCCATTTACTTTAACTTTTCCTTCTAAAATAAATTGCTTTGCTTGTCCTCCAGTTTGACATATTTTCATATACTTTAAAAATTGCCCTAAGGTAATATATTCCGTCTCTATAGGCACTTCTATCATTTAAAAAACACCTCTTATTTTTAATTGAGTTTTACAGGAAGTATCATATAAAGATAATCTTTACTTCCTATAGGTTTTATTATTAACGGATTTATACTATTTATGAAATAAAGCGTTATTTCCTCTTCATCGATGGCTCTTAAAGAATCTAATAAATATCTTGAGTTAAAAGCGATCTCAAGAAACATTCCTTTTACATCAACTTCTATTTTTTCTATCATCTTGCCCTTTTCAGAATTAGAAGAGACAGTAATAAATTTATCACCAATCTCAAACTTAATCAAATTATTTTTGCTTTCTGCAATTAGTGAAGCTCTTTCAATACTTTCAGTTAAAACTTCTCTTTTGACTACCACTTCAGTCTTATAATCCTTTGGTAAAACAGCATTGTAGTTTATAAAGCTTCCTTCTAAAAGCCTCGATATTACCTTTGTATTTTCAATTTGGAATAACACTTGATTAGCAGTGTGGTATATCTCTATCTCTGTTTCCTCATCTTTTAAGATTCTGTATATCTCTTCTAAAGTTTTACCTGGAATTACTATAGAATATTTTTCTATATCCTCGTCAAAGAATTTTTCCTCACTCTGATAAGAATATATAGCCATTCTAAATCCATCTAAAGCTACTGCTTTAACTTCATTTTGAAACACTTCGAATAGAACACCTGTCAAAATAGGTCTTGTTTGCTCCTGGGCAATACAAAAGACTGTTTTTCTTATTAGGTCTTTTAGAATATTTTGCGTCAACTTAAAAGAATTTTCTCTAGATACTTGAGGGATTTCAGGAAATTCTACAGCGTCGCTTCCTGCAATAGTGAAATTTATGCTATCGCAAACTACATTTACCGTGTTTTGAGAATCACTTTCTACTTTTACTTCTCCCTCTGGCAATTTTCGAACTAATTCTGAAAAAATTTTTGCAGGTACAACTATTTCTCCCTCTTCTTCTACCACTGCAGGAATTTGACACTCTATCCCTATGTCCAAATCAGTTCCTGAAAATTTGACTTGACCTTTCAAAGCTGAAATTTTGATACCTTGAAGAATAGGAAGAGTAGTTCGGGAAGATACCCCCCTTATTGCAATATTTACTCCTTCAAATAATGAATTTTTATCACACACAAATTTCATTTTTTTCACTCCTGTTTTTGAGAATATTTTTTTGAATCAAATCATATAATAAATAAGATAAGCATTTAGTAGTCGTAGTAATAGAAAGTGTTAGTTTGTTAGTAATGGTTTGTGAAGCAGAGAAAAAGTCGATAATTGTCTGTGAATAACTTTTGGACAATTATTTAAAATTATTAACAATATTCACATACAAAAAATTTTAAAACATATAAACAGGGTTATCCCTGTTTATATGTTAAAAACCTTTTATTCTCTTTTTAAGTTCCTCAATCTGCCTTGAGAGAAGTTCGTCTTGTTTTATTTCATTAGAGATTTTTTCATAGGCATGTATTACAGTAGTATGGTCTTTTCCAAATTCTTCTCCTATCTTTGGAAGAGATAAATCTGTCAATTCTCTTGCTAAGTACATGGCAATTTGTCGAGGATAAGCTATGTTTTTTGTTCTCTTGCGGGACCTGAAGTCTTCTAGTTTTATGTTATAGTACTTGCAAACTTCTTCTTGTATGAGTTTTACAGTTATTTCCCTTGTTTTATTAGATACAATTTCCTTTAGGGCATGCTTAGTTAATTCTAAGTCTATATTAGATTTTGTAAGATTTGAAAAAGCTACGATTCTTATTAGTGCTCCTTCTAACTCTCTTATGTTTGATTGAATTTTTTCTGCCACATAGGCTAAAACTTCGTCGGGGATATTGAGATTTTCTGTTTGAGCTTTCTTTTTAAGTATTGCTATTCTTGTCTCATAATCTGGTGGCTGTATATCCGCGATTAAACCCCACTCAAACCTTGACCTTAGCCTTTCTTCTAAAGTTGGAATTTCTTTTGGTGGTCTGTCACTAGAGATAACTATTTGCTTGTTTGCTTCGTAAAGGGTGTTAAAAGTATGGAAAAATTCTTCTTGAGTTCGTTCTTTTTTGGCTATAAATTGAATATCATCTATTAGAAGGACATCAATATTTCTGTACTTGTTTCTAAATTCTTCATTTTTATCGTCTTTTATGGAGTTAACTAACTCGTTTGTAAACGTTTCTGACGTAACGTACATTATTTTGTAGCCACTTTGATGTTTATTGATAAAGTGCCCTATTGCATGCATTAAATGGGTTTTGCCTAAACCTACTCCTCCATAAATAAATAAAGGGTTATAAGCTTTTGCTGGAGCTTGAGCTACTGCAAGACATGCAGCGTGAGCAAGTTTATTGCTGTTTCCAACTACAAAAGTATCAAAAGTATATTTTGGATTTAGAGTGGAAAGAGTGGTGGATTCAGTTAGGTTTTCTTTTTCTAAGGATTCTTTGATTTCTCTATATTCTTCTTCGTCTTCTGATAATATTTTTATCTCGTATAGTTTATTTGTAGCTTTTGAAGCAGCGTCGTAGATAATATTTATATATCTTCCATTTATTATATTTTTTGTAAAAGTATTAGGAGTGCTTAAAAATAATACATCATCAATGATTGCTAAGGGTTTTATGTGAACTAACCAGGTGTTATAGCTGGTGGGGGTAAGCTCACTCTTTATGACCTCCACTATCCTCTCCCAT
This sequence comes from Thermoanaerobacter sp. A7A, assembly GCF_000445185.1. Classification (GTDB taxonomy): domain Bacteria; phylum Bacillota; class Thermoanaerobacteria; order Thermoanaerobacterales; family Thermoanaerobacteraceae; genus Thermoanaerobacter. Next base: position 2,793 of record NZ_AVAF01000139.1, on the reverse strand, counting down.
ATTTGACGATGATCTCCATACATTGTATGACCTCCTAAGCCCATCAATAAAATGTGGATAACTTATTTAAAAGGGTGGCATAATATATTATCGGTATAAGTTAGTTGTTAATAAGTTAAATTTAGTTTTGTGAATTTTTTAATTTGATAACTTTTGCAAAAACACATGTGCAGATGTTGTTGATAAAAGATATTTTGATAAAAAAACTGATAAAAAAATTAAAATACATTGATTATAAATATAATGAATAAGAAAACTAACATTTAAATAACAACTTATTCACAAATTTATCAACAACCTGTGAATAAGTTGTTATTTTTGTGGCTACAATTTATTTAAGTTATCAACAGTTTAATTTTATAATAGCAAATTATCAACAGATTATCAATAAGAAAAATAATTTTGTCTACAGCTGTGTGTAGATAATTTTTAAGTTGTTGATAATTTTCTTGTTTTAAAAAGTCTTGTTGACATCCTCCTTAATTAACGTTATAATTTTTATAGCATTTTTTAGGTTTTAGGAGGTGTGGCAATGCTTCGCACTTATCAACCCAAAAAAAGACATAGAAAAAAAGTGCACGGTTTTAGAAAGAGGATGTCTACCAAAAGTGGTCGCAATGTTTTAAAAAGAAGAAGACAAAAAGGTAGACATAGATTGACAGCGTGAGGCCTTTAGGGCCTTTTTTACAATCCGGAGGTATAAATGAGTAACAAGATTATAAAAATTAAAAAAAGTTATGAATTTAAAAAGGTTTATTCAAATGGAAAATCTGTTGCTAATCAGTTTGTTGTAATGTATTATATGGAAAATAATTTAGGTTTTAATAGAGTTGGCTATTCAGTGAGTAAAAAAATAGGTAAAAGTGTGGTAAGAAATAGAGTTAGAAGGCTTTTACATGAAAGTTTTAGACTTTTAGATATTGAGATAAAAATAGGTTTTGATATAATTTTTGTCGCAAGAGGGAAAATTGTAGAGGCTGATTTTCACACTTTAAAAAATTCCATGAGAAAATTGATTATGAAAACACCTCTTTATGCGGGGAATGAAAGATGAAAAATGTTGTTATTTTTTTAATTAAGTTGTATCAAAGATATATTTCGCCTATGAAGCCAAGGACCTGTAGATTTTACCCAACTTGTTCTCAATATTCTATAGAAGCAATATCAAAGCATGGACTTTTAAAGGGCGGAATTATGTCAATTTGGCGGATTTTAAGGTGCAATCCCTTTAATCCCGGGGGATATGACCCTGTAAAATAAATTTTTGGAGGTATATTATGGCAACAATTGCTATGTATTTAGGACAATTGTTAGAATTTATACATCATTATGTGGGAAATTATGGTATCGCTATAATTATTTTTACTATTTTAATAAGGATACTTCTTTTGCCTTTTTATATACAGCAAATGAGCACAATGAAAAAGATGAAAGAAATACAGCCTCTTGTAGAAGAACTTCAAAAGAAGTATGCTAAAGACCCTCAAAAATTAAACATGGAAACAATGAAATTGTATCAAGAGAAAAAAGTAAATCCTTTCGGTGGATGTTTACCTATGCTTTTGCCTTTGATAATATTGTGGCCGCTTTTTACGATGCTTAGAACCTATCCAGCTTTTTCAACTGCTTCTTTTTTATGGATGCATAGCCTTGCACAAAAGGACCCTTATTATATAATTCCTATTTTAGCTGCTGTGACTACTTATATATCTTCTGCCATGGTAGCAACAGACAAAAGTCAAAATTCTATGAATATAATGATGTCAATTTTTATGGGATGGATAACTGTTTCTCTGCCGGCAGGAGTAGGAATATATTGGGTTACAAGCAATATATTTCAGATAGTGCAGCAGTATATTTTTATGAGAGAGACAAATACTGCTAAGGGGGAATCATAAGTTGAAAGAGCTTATAAGGACAGGCAAGACGGTGGAAGAAGCTGTAAATCTTGCCTTACAGGAATTTGGCGTACCGAGGGAAATGGTACAAGTGGAAGTGTTGGATGAAGGGGGTAAAGGTTTTCTAGGTCTTATAAGCAAGCAGGCGATAGTCAAAGTAATTTTAAAAGATGTAATAAAGGAGAGCGCTAAAAATTTTTTACAGCAAGTAATTGAGGCGATGAAATTAGATGTTAAGTTTGATATAGAAGAAGATGAGGATACTATAAAGTTTAATTTATATGGAAAAAATGTGGGGTTGTTGATAGGTCATAGGGGTGAGACATTAGATTCATTGCAATATCTTGTAAATGTTGTTGCCAGCAAGTATAGAGAATATGATAGATATAGAAGAATTATATTAGATGCAGAAAATTATAGAAAAAGAAGGGAAGAGACTCTAATTAGGCTTGCGAAAAAATTAGCCAAACAAGTAATGGAGACAAAAGAAAGCGTTGAATTAGAGCCTATGAGTCCTAATGAAAGGCGAATAATTCACATGGCTTTGCAGGACCATCCATATGTAGAGACTTATAGTGAAGGAGAGGAGCCTAATAGAAGAGTCATAATAGCTTTAAAATAATACCCTGTCAAGGGTTTTTTTTATATTTCTGATTGAAAAAGTGAAAACATTGGTATATTATTTTATAAGACAATTTTTTGGTTGGTGATGAAAATGGTTTTTGATACAATTGCAGCTATTTCCACTTTTCCAGGGGAAGCAGGAATTGGAATAGTTAGATTAAGTGGAGATGATGCTTTAGAAATAATTTCAAAAATTTTTAAACCCTATAAGTCTAAAGATATAAAAAAAGTGAAAAGTCATACTTTACATTATGGACATATAGTAGACCCT
>NZ_AVAF01000138.1 GCF_000445185.1 Thermoanaerobacter sp. A7A | reverse complement strand
AACTTATTGATACGGCAGGAATTAGAGATACAGATGAATTAGTAGAAAAAATAGGGGTTGCTAAAAGCAAAGAGGTTCTGGCTGAAGCGGATTTAATTTTATTTGTATTAGATGCCTCAAGAGAGTTAACTAAAGAAGACTACGAAATTTTCGACATTTTGGTAGGTAAAAATATTGTATTTGTGTTGAATAAAATCGATTTACCTAAAAAAATTGATGAAAAAGAATTAAAAGATCTTACCAAAGATGGTATAATAATAGAGGTTTCCACTGTTGAAAAAATTGGGCTACAAGAATTGGAAGACACAATCTACAATTTGGTTTTTAAGGGAAATATAAATGTTAAGGAAGACGAAATAATTACAAATTCAAGGCACAAGGAAGCCCTTATTAATGCTAAAAAGTATATGGAAAGCTGTGTTGAAGCTATTGAAGGGGGGTATAGTGAAGACCTAATTACAATTGATTTAAATGCGGCTCTTGACCAATTAGGTAAAATTACTGGAGAGACGGCAACTGAGGATTTAATAAATCAAATTTTTGAGAGATTTTGTGTGGGAAAGTAGGTGAAAGTATGAATTTTATTGCTGGTGAATACGATGTTGCAGTTGTTGGGTTGGGACATGCGGGCAGTGAGGCTGCTCTCGCTTGTGCAAGGTTGGGACTTAAAACAGTAGGTTTTGCTGTAAACTTAGATTCTATTGCTTTGATGGCTTGCAATCCTTCTATTGGGGGTCCTGCCAAGGCTCAGTTGGTGAGAGAGATTGACGCTTTAGGTGGGGAAATGGCTATAAATACTGACAAATCGCTACTACAAATTCGCACTTTAAATACCAGTAAAGGCCCTGCTGTAAGGTCTTTGAGAGCACAAGTTGACAAAAAACTTTACCAGATGAACATGAAGTACACTTTAGAAAGACAAGAAAACCTTGATATAAAACAGGCGGAAATTGTAGACATTTTGGTAGAAGACAACAAAGTCACGGGGGTTGTGACAAAATTAGGTGCGATATATAAATGTAAGGCTTGCATTATTACTACAGGGACCTTCTTAAAAGGAAGGGTTATAATTGGTGATGTAAGTTTTAACAGTGGACCTAGCGGGCTTTTTCCAGCTAATGAGCTTTCTGAGACTTTGAAAAGATTAGGTTTTAAATTGATGAGATTTAAAACAGGTACTCCTGCGAGAGTTGATAAAAGAAGCATTGATTTTTCCAAAATGGAAATACAGCCGGGGGATGAAGTTATTACTCCTTTTTCCTATATGCATGATAAAATCGAAATAGAACAGTTACCCTGTTGGCTTACTTATACTAATAAACGAACTCATGAAATAATAATGGCAAATATTGACCGTTCTCCTCTTTTTAGTGGTGAAATAACAGGGGTAGGAGTAAGATACTGTCCCTCTATTGAAGATAAAGTTGTAAAATTTCCTCACAAAGAAAGGCATCAAATTTTTATTGAACCAGAAGGATTAAATACTTATGAGATGTATGTGCAAGGCATGTCTTCTAGTTTACCTGAAGATGTACAGCTGGAATTTTTGAGGACTGTTCCCGGTCTTGAAAATGTAAGAGTGATGAGGCCAGCTTACGCTATTGAATATGACTGTATAGACCCAACACAATTAAAAGTTACTTTGGAATCTAAAAAAATTGAAGGGTTGTACTTTGCAGGACAAGTCAATGGCACATCTGGATATGAAGAAGCGGCTGCTCAAGGTTTGATGGCGGGAATAAATGCTGCTATGAAGCTTTTAAACGAACCTCCTATAATTTTGGATAGGTCTCAAGCTTATATAGGAGTGCTAATTGATGATTTAGTGACAAAAGGTACAAATGAGCCTTATAGGATGCTTACTTCGAGAGCGGAATATAGACTTCTATTAAGACAAGATAACGCAGATTTTAGATTGACAGAGCTAGGGTATAAAATTGGTCTTGTAACAGAAGAAAGATATGAAAAATTTTTAAAGAAGAAGATTCAGTTAGAGAAAGAGATGCAAAGACTTCCTGGCGTCATGGTAAGACCTTCTGAGGAAGTCAACAATTTCCTCATATCTAAAGGAAGTACTCCTTTAGTTACAGGAATTGACCTTTATACTTTGTTAAAGCGACCTGAAATTGATTATAAGTCTACTAAATTTTTGGATAAAGATAGACCGCATGATATTTTAGATAGTGTGGCTGAACAAATAGACATAAATATTAAATATGAAGGATATATAATGAAACAACTAAGGCAAGTTGAACACTTTAAAGCATTAGAAAACAAAAAAATTCCAGAAGATATTGATTATTATCAAATTCATGGTTTGAGCAATGAAGCAAAAGAAAAATTGACAAAAATAAGACCCACTTCAATTGGACAGGCTTCTCGTATTTCAGGAGTTTCGCCTGCTGATATTTCTGTGCTTTTAATTTACATGCAGCAGTTAAGGAGAAATAAAGAAGATGAAGAACAAATCGGTTGATATGCTAATTGAGGGCGCTAAAGAGTGGGGTATATTTTTGGAAATGTTCCATGTGGAACATTTCCAAAAATATTATGCTCTTTTATTAGAATGGAATCAGAAGATGAATTTAACGGCAATTACAGAAGAAAGTGAAGTTGTGATTAAGCATTTATTAGATAGCTTATCTGTGGTTAAGAGTGGGAAAATAAAAGGGGAAGAAAAAATTATAGATGTTGGTACAGGGGCTGGTTTTCCTTCTATTCCATTAAAAATTGTATTTCCTAAATTAAAAGCTATTCTTTTAGATTCTTCTAAAAAAAGAATTATTTTTTTAGAAGAAGTTATAAATAAATTGGATGTAAATGAAATAGAATTAATTCACGGACGGGCTGAAGATATAGGAAAAGACATAAAATATAGAGAACAGTTTGATTTATCCGTGGCACGAGCTGTTGCACCTTTAAATATTTTGTTGGAATATACTCTTCCTTTTGTAAAAGTAGATGGTTATTTTATTGCTTTAAAAGGCCGAGAGATTAAAGAGGAAATAAAAAATAGTCAAAAAGCTTTAAAAGAATTAAAGGGAAAAATTGAAAAAATAGAGGAAGTTAAACTTCCTTATAGTGATATATTACATCACTTAATAATTATCAAAAAAACAGATAAATGCCCTACAAAGTATCCTAGAAGAGCAAATGCTATACAAAGATCTCCTTTATAAACTGAAAGGATAAATATGCTCGAGTACATGTTCTCGTCTCTAAGCTGTGCCTAAGGCTTGTTTTGTGGCAGCTTAGAATTGCTGTCTTTCTCTCCTGTAGACAAACTTCCGAAAATAGGATATTTTGCGATCGGTGTGACTTGTGACAAAGCGGCCCGGCACTCAAGTAAGTATGCTTGTTTTTTCTATTTTTGCTTTATAAACTTTCTTACTTGAGTGCCGGGAAACTTAGCAAGACCGAGGGTGGAGGCAGGGCCGTAGCCTTGTGAGGGCGGGGGCGGGTACTAAGACAAGGATGTCGCCTGATGGGGTACCTTGCCGGAACTCGAAGGTCGAGATAGTTTTGTCGCTTTGGAACATCGGAGTGACGATGCAAAATATCATATTTTAAAATTTTTGACTTTGTCAACAAGCTGTAGTCTAAAATTACTTTTAGACTGTTTCTTATTTTTATAAAAATTTTTGTGGTATAATTTTAATATAAATATTCCAAATAACTTACCATTCTTGGAATGAGGGAAGAAAAAATGTTAAAATTTAGAGCGAGCTTTTTAGTAGCGAGAGTTGTCATTGTTGAAGAAGAAAAAGTTCTCTTAGTAAAACATCAAGAAGGGGAGGAAGTAGCATGGGTTTTTCCAGGAGGTAGAGTAGAAGAGAATGAGTCAGTAGCAGCTGCTGCTATAAGAGAATGTAAAGAAGAGACAGGTTATGACATTAAGTTAAATGGTGTCTGCTATATTCAGGAATATGATATTTACTATGTAACATATTTTTATTCTTCTATTGTTGGAGGAAGATTGACATTAGGAAGTGACCCTGAATTACCTAAAGAGAAACAGGTTTTAAAAGAGGTAAAATGGATTGAACTTAAGGATTTGAAAAACTATCAAGTTTATCCTCAAAAATTGGCTAAGCTTATACAGCAAGAGAATTTTTTTAAAAATCTTATTCCTGTTCCCGAAACTTTTTATAATTTTTAACAATATATTTGAATTTAAGGAGGAAATTTACATTATATGTCGAATATATATTGTGGAAGAATTTTTTAATTGTTTTAAGAGCGGGGTGTGTAAAAGTGGTACAGAGTAAAACACAAGAAATTTGTTATCTGCCTATTGATTCAATAAGGCCCAATCCATATCAGCCTCGAAAGAAATTTGATATAAAAAATTTACAAGAATTATCAGAATCAATTAAAGCTTATGGAGTATTGCAACCTATTACTGTAAGAATGGTGCACAATAATTTTTATGAGTTAGTAGCGGGGGAAAGGCGGTTAAGGGCTTCTAAATTGGCAGGTCTTGCAGAGATACCAGCAATAATTATAAATGCGCAAGATGAAGATTCAGCTGTTTTAGCTTTAATTGAAAATTTACAAAGAGAAAATCTCAATTTTATTGAAGAGGCAGAAGCATATTACAACCTAATAAACGACCACCATCTAACACAGGAACAATTAGCAAAGATTTTGGGTAAAGGCCAATCAACTATTGCTAATAAATTAAGGATTTTGAAGCTTAGCAAAGAGATAAAAGAACAACTATTGGAAAATGACTTAACGGAGCGACATGCCAGAGCACTTTTGAGACTTCCTGATGAAGAGTTGCAAAAAAAGGCACTAGAGATAATTATAAAGAAAAAATTAAATGTAAGTCAAACAGAAAAATTAATACAAGACATGATAGACAAAATAACAAAGCAACCGGAAGAAGTAAAAAAAGAAAACAAAAAAATGATGAAATTTTATAAAGACATAAGAATTTTTGTAAATACAGTGAAACAAGCTGTAGATTTAATGAAAAAATCCGGTGTGCCGGCAGAGTATATTGAAAATGATAAGGAAGAATATATAGAGTTTGTAATCAAAATTTCAAAAAAGTAAAAGCTTTTTCACCCCCTTTTTGATAATGTTCCATGTGGAACATTGATATAAACAATGATATAATAGACATATAAGTTTAGCATCCTTAAAGAGGTATTTGTATGTAAAAGGGGGTGAAGAAATGGGTAAGGTTATTGCTATTGCAAATCAAAAAGGTGGTGTAGGTAAAACTACTACAACTATAAACTTAGGATATTCTTTAGCAACACAAGGGAAAAAAGTTTTATGTATAGATATAGACCCTCAAAGTAATATGACAAGTGGCTTTGGGATAAACCCGGCTTCTTTAAAGCACACTACATATACAGTGCTGATTGAAGATGAAGACATAAAAAATGCAATAATACCTTTACGGGATTTAAAAATTTCAATTATTCCATCTAGTATTCAATTAGCAGGAGCAGAAATCGAATTAGTTCCTATGCTTTCACGAGAGTATAAATTAAAAAATGCTGTAGATTCAATTAAAGATGGATTTGACTATATATTAATAGATTGTCCTCCATCACTTGGACTTTTGACTATAAATGCTCTTACTGCTGCTGATTCAGTAATTGTTCCAATTCAATGCGAATATTATGCTTTGGAAGGACTTACCCAGCTTATTAATACAATTAATCTTGTAAAAAAGAGTCTGAACCTTAAATTAGAAATAGAGGGTGTAGTTCTTACAATGTTTAACGCTCGGACAAATTTATCTATACAAGTGGTAGATGAGGTGAAAAAATTTTTTAAAGACAAAGTTTATAGAACAATTATTCCACGAAATATTCGTCTAGGTGAAGCACCAAGTTTTGGAAAACCGATTTCTATATATGACCCTAGTTCTAAAGGAGCAGAGGCATATGATGAATTGGCAGTAGAAGTGATAGAAAGGGCAGGAATATAAAAAATTACGAAGGTGGTGGTGAAATGGCGGGCAAAAAAGGGTTAGGCAGAGGATTACAAGCTCTTATACCGGAATATCGAACAGAGGAACCCCAAGGTGTAGAAACGATTAATATAGCCTATATTCATCCCAATCAATACCAACCGAGAAAACAATTTGATGAAGATAGTTTAAAAGAATTAGCAGAATCTATTAAACAAAATGGAGTTATTCAGCCAATTATAGTAAGAAAAGTGGATTCTGGATATCAGATAGTAGCAGGGGAGAGACGTTGGAGAGCTGCCAGAATTGCAGGACTTTCTGAGATACCAGCAATTGTGAGGGATTTTGATGATTTACAGGTCATGGAAATAGCTTTGATCGAAAATTTGCAAAGGGAAGATTTAAATCCCATTGAAGAAGCAAAAGCATATAAAGCATTGATAGAGCAATTTAATCTTACACAAGAAGAGATATCTAAAAAAATTGGCAAGAGCCGTTCGGTAATTGCAAATAGCATAAGGCTTTTAAATCTCAACGATAGAGTACAAGAAATGTTAGTGGAAGGAGATATAACAATAGGTCATGCAAAAGTTATACTTTCTTTACCAAATAAAAGTTTACAGTATGAGGCAGCAAAAAAAGTTGCTGAAGAAAATTTAAACGTAAGAGAAACAGAAAACTTGGTGAAAAATCTTTTACGGAAAAATGAAAAAAACTCTCAAAAGACAAAATCAAACAAAATAGATGTACATATTAAAGAAATAGAAGATGATTTGTGTAGTTTTTTAGGAACGAAAGTAAAGATATCACAAAGAAGTAAAGATAGAGGAATTATACAAATAGAATATTACAGTGAGGAAGATTTGACAAGAATTATTGAAATCCTTTATGGAAAGGGCTAAAAAGCCTCCTATTTTTATGTAGGCTTTTCAGACTGTAGACAAACTTTCGTAAAGTAGATATTTTGCAATCGGTGCGACTTGTGACAAAGCGCTAACAAAACTTAGGGAGACTGAGGGTGGAGGCAGGGCCGAAGCCAAGGATGGCGGAGGCGGGCACTAAGACAAGGAGGTCGAATGTGCCCGGTACCCTGCCGGAGCCCGAAGGGGAAGCTTATGTTTTGTCGCTTTGGAACATCGGAGCAACGATGCAAAATATCTCCTTTGAATATTTTGGTTCTTTGTCAATAAACTGAGCCTCCTATTTTTATGGAGGCTTTTAATTTTATCCAATTTTGCAGCAATTTTACCACTTTTAAAGCAAAACGAGGAATTTAATTAGGTACGTGCAAAATGTCAGCATATTATTCACCTATTAACTTTTGCCACACACTTTAATTAGTTTTTTGTTGCTAATGTGAAAAAATAAATATAAAATATAGTTAGAACTCTAAGGGGAGGTTTGCATATATTATAGTATCGGGAGATTTAATTTAAAGGAGATAGGACTATGATTTATTTTGATAATGCTGCTACTTCTTGGCCTAAACCCGATGGAGTGTATAGGGAAGTAGAGAAAGTTTTAAGAAACTGCGGAAACCCTGGAAGAGGCGGACACAAAATGGCACTTGAATCAGGAAGGGTTATTTTTGAAGCTAGGCAAGAGATATGCAGCATTTTCAATATTAAAGACCCTATGAGAGTGGTATTTACATCTAATACAACAGAAGCTTTGAATATTGCGTTAAAAGGCCTTTTGAAAGAAGGTGATCATGTAATAACTTCTAGTATGGAGCATAATTCTATGATAAGACCTCTTATGGCGTTGAAAGAAAAGGGGATAGAAGTTACAATCGTGAAAGCAAATGAGAAAGGAAAGATTGACCCTGAGGAAATAAGGAAAGCAATTACAACAAAAACAAAAATGATTGCCATAACCCATGCTTCCAATGTGACAGGTACAATAATGCCTATTGAGGAAATAGGAAATATTGCCCGGGAAATGAATTTAATTTTCTTGGTGGATGCAGCCCAAACGGCTGGAATATTGCCTATAGATGTAGAAAAACAAAACATCGACCTTTTGGCTTTTCCTGGCCACAAAGGATTGTACGGCCCTCAAGGTACAGGAGGATTATATGTAAGAGAAGGTATAGATGTATTGCCTCTTGAAGAAGGGGGAACGGGAAGTAAGTCAGAGTCAATGTATCAACCTGATTTAATGCCAGACAAGTTAGAAAGTGGTACTCCTAATACTCCAGGGATTGCAGGACTAAAGGAAGGGGTGAAATTTGTAAAAAACATAGGTGTAAATGCTATATATCAACATGAAAAAAAGCTTACTAAAGTGTTGATAGAAGGATTTGAGCAAATAAAAGAAGTTAAAATATATGGTCCACACGAAATAGAAGAAAGAGTTGGAGTAGTTTCAATAACGTTAAAAGATAGAGATGTAGGAGAAATAAGTTATATTTTGGATAGAGACTTTGACATAGCTACTCGAGCAGGATTACACTGTGCTCCATTAGCCCATTCAACAATTGGCACACTAAAGACTGGCACTTTGAGATTTGGAATTGGCTATTTTAACACTGAAGAAGAAGTAGAAAAAGCTATAAAAGTTATTGAAATAATTTCGCGAAAAACATTCTAACGAATTGGAGGAGAAACTTATGCAAAACTTTTTAGACATTATTTCTCAAAATGCTACGATGATTATCTTGTTTTTATTAGTTTTATCAATTATAGAATTAATTTTCATACTTATAATTAATGGGAAATTTTTAAGATTAAACAGGACTTATAATAAGGTAATTAAAACATTGGGAAAAGGAGATGTCTTTGATATTTTTTCTAGAATCCTTACAGAGAATGAAGAGATAAAAAACAAATTAGACAAGTTAAGAATTGATTTAAATTCTTTAGACAAAGAAGGAAAAACAGCAATTAAAAAAGTGGGAATAGTGCGGTATAATGCTTTTCCTGATGTGGGTTCTGACTTAAGCTTTTCTATTGCCCTATTAGATAGCAATGACAATGGTATTGTTTTGTCTGGAATATACGGAAGGAATGAGACGGCTACTTTTGCAAAACCTATTGAAAGAGGGCAATCTAAATATCCTCTTTCTGCTGAAGAAGTACAAGCTATAGAAAGAGCTAAAAGAAAAGCTTTGTAAAAAACAGGGAGTGATAACCTTGATTGCGTTTATTGTGAACCCAGTGGCGGGTGGAGGAAGGGCCTATAGGAAGATTCCAGAAATTAGAAGGATCATGAAAAAGAAATTAATCGATTACAAAATTTTTATAACAAAATATGCAGGGGAAGGGAAAATATTAGCGAGAAAAGCAGCTCTTAGTGGATTTAAAGTTGTGGCGGCAGTAGGAGGAGATGGTACTGTACTTGAAGTAGTAAATGGAATAAAAGGTACACAGGCTATACTAGGAATTATTCCTGTAGGGACAGGAAATGACTTTGCAAGATTTTTCCACATACCTAAAAAGTTAGAAAAGGCTATTGATGTGCTTATAATGGGTAATATTAAAATTATAGACGGAGCTGTGATAAACGATATATTAACTTTTGGAAATATTACAAGCACAGGCATTGCTTCTGAAACAGCGGCAATGGCTGTGCGGTTTAAAAAGTTTTTATCTGGAATATGGGTTTATTTAACTGCCCTTTTAAATGTCCTTTTTAAATACAAGCCCTATTCTGTAAAAATAAGAATGGATGATAAAGAGTTAAATAGAGAAATAACAATTTTTGCAGCGGGAGTTTTAAGCTATTATGGAGGCGGCTTAAAGCTTTTGCCGGATGCCGATCCTAATGATGGCTATTTAGATGTCATGATTGTTGACAAAATAAGTAAGATTAAATTATTGGTTTTATTGCCCTTAGTTCTTTTTGGAACTCATACTAAACTTAAAATTGTAGAAGTTTATAGAGCAAAAAAAGTAAAAATAGAGGCAGATCGAGAAGTACCTGTTACTGTCGATGGTGAAATATTATATATCAAAAATCTGGAAATAAAAGTGGAGAAAGATGCAATAAAATTATGCACTCTGTAAATTTAATAGAGTATATTGCGTTAAACTCTCAGGAATAATAAATTATGAAACCTGAGAGTTTATTATTTTTTGGAGGCGGATAAATGGCGGAGAAAGTAAAAGGAAAGTTAGTTATCATAGGAGGAGCAGAAGACAAAGAGAACAAATGTGAAATATTGCAAGAAGTTGTGGGTTTAGCGGGGGGAAGAGAGAGTAGAATAGTTGTAATGACAACAGCCACAGAAAAACCTGTGGAAGTGGGCAATATGTATATTTCTATTTTTAAAAAATTAGGGGCAAATGATGTAAAAGTTGTAAATATAAATTCAAGGGAAGACAAAGAAATAAACTATGCAAGGAATGTACTTGAAGATTGCAGTTGCGTTTTTTTTACAGGTGGTGACCAATTGAGGATAACCAGCATTTTGGGAGGAAGTGGCATAGATAAATTGTTAAAACAATTGCATAAAGAAGGAACTTTGATTGTGGGTACGAGTGCGGGGGCTTCGGTGATGTCCCAAACTATGATTGTGGAGGGAAATGATGAAGATTCTCCCAGGAAATGCACTATCAAAATGGCTCCTGGATTAGGTTTATTAAAAGACGTAATAATTGACCAACATTTTGCACAAAGAGGGCGCATTGGAAGGCTTCTTGCAGCAATTGCTCAAAACCCAAACAATCTCGGAATAGGGATTGATGAAGATACTGCCATAGTTGTAGAAGAAAATGAATTTAGGGTAATAGGGTCAAATGCTGTTACAGTAGTGGAGGGAAGAAAGCTAAAACACTCTAATGTTTCTGAATCAAGTCCTAATGAAATTTTAGCCCTCACCAATGTTATACTTCACATATTGCCATCCGGTTATGGTTATGATTTAGAAAAATGGATACCTAAAGTCAAGCTCAAGGAGGATAAGGTATGATTATTAAAGATATAAGGGTATATCGAGGGAGAAATATATACAGCCATAGACCTGTAATAAAAATGGTAGTAGATATAGAGAGATTGGATATTCCTACAAAAGATATACCCAACTTTAATGAGAGATTGATAAAACGGCTTCCTAACTTATCAAAACATAGTTGTTCTTACGGATATGAAGGGGGATTTCTAAAAAGATTGGAGGAAGGCACCTATTTACCCCATGTAACAGAGCATATAATTTTGGAACTACAAAATATATTAGGATATGATGTAAAATTTGGAAGAGCGAGAAATATAGAAGGAGATTTGTATTATATAATTTATGAATATGGATTAGAAGAGTGTGGCATAAGAGTTGGGAAATTAGCGGTTGAAATGGTAAATAAATTTATACAGGGGGAAGAATTTGATTTAGAAGAAAGGCTAGAAAGAATACGCAATATAATTGCTGAGATAGAACTAGGGCCTAGCACAATGGCTATAAAAAATGAAGCTTTAAAAGGGGGAATCCCGGTTACAAGGGTGGGAAATGGAAGTATTTTGCGGTTAGGTTATGGGAAATATCAAAAAATGATTGAAGGTACAATTTCACAAAATACTAGTTGCATTGCTGTAGACATAGCATCAGATAAAATCTTGACAAAGCAGATCTTAAGAGACCATGGATTTCCTGTGCCGGAAGGAGATGTTGCTTACAATGAAGAAGAAGCGATTGCTATTGCGGAAGAAATTGGATATCCTGTCGCTATAAAACCTTACAACGGAAATCAAGGCAAAGGAGTTCATTTAAACATAACCAATAAAGAAGAAGTAAGTATAGCCTATAGAAACGCCAAAGCTTACAGTGACCTTGTTATTGTAGAAAAACATATAAAGGGAAAACATTACAGAGTATTAGTTGTAGGTGAAAAAGTAGTAGCGGTAGCTGAAAAAATTCCTGCCCATGTGATAGGAGATGGAATTCATACTGTTGAAGAATTAGTAGAAATAGAAAATAAAAATCCTTTAAGAGGAAAAGGCCATGAAAAACCCCTTACCAAACTCACAATAGATACGATTTCTAAAATGACCCTTAAAAAACAAGGATTTGATCTAGAAAAGATCCCTAAAAAAGGGCAAAAAGTGTTTTTAAGGGAAAGCGCAAACTTAAGTACAGGAGGAATTGCAATAGACAAAACAGATGACATTCACCCATATAACATAGAAATTGCTGTAAGAGCGGCAAAAGCCATTGGTCTTGATATAGCTGGTATAGACATTACAATGGAGGACATAAAAAAGCCTCTAACTAAAGAAAATGGAGCAATAATTGAAATAAATGCATCTCCGGGCATAAGGATGCACCATTATCCTAGCAAAGGTAAACCTAGAAATGTAGCAAAAGCGATTGTAGATATGCTTTTCCCTAAAGGAAGCAAAGCTACCATACCTATTATATCTATTACGGGTACAAACGGGAAAACTACAGTCACCAGGATGACAGCTCATATTTTAAAGACCTATGGCTACACTGTAGGAATGACTTGTACTGACGGCATTTATATCGATGACACCTGTGTCTACAAAGGTGACAATACTGGTCCTAAAAGTGCAAGAACTTGTCTTGCTGATAAAAACATAGATGCTGCAGTGTTAGAAACAGCAAGGGGAGGTATTATAAGGGAAGGTTTAGGTTACGATTTGGCAGATGTGGGGGTAATAACCAATATTTCAGAAGACCATCTTGGAAGTGATGGGATAGAGACTTTAGAAGACCTGGCTTTTGTTAAGGCATTGGTGGTGGAAGCGGTAAAGGTAGACGGTTATAGTGTTTTAAATGCTGATGACCCGATGACCCCTTATTTGGCCCAAAAGGCAAAAGGGAAAATAATATATTTTTCAATGTACGATAATAACCTTACTGTAAAAAAACATATAGAAAAAGGTGGAATCGCAGTATATGTTAAAGACGGTGTCATCGTTATAGCGAATGGGCAAATAATTCCTGTTGTAAAGATAGAGGAGATTCCTGCAGCTTTGTCAGGGAAAGTTTTGTACAACGTGGAAAATGCTCTTGCAGCTATCGCTGCTTCTTATGGAGTAAAAGTGCCTGTAAATATCATTGCAAAAGGTATAAAGACATTTTACTGCGATACTACACACAATCCTGGGAGGTTTAACTTGTTTAATGTAGGTAATTTCCGCGTATTAGTAGATTATGGCCACAACATAGCTGGAATAAAAAGTGTAATAGAAGCAGCACAAAAACTTGATGCGAACAGGCTCATCGGTGTGATAGGAGTTCCAGGAGATAGAATAAATTCT
>NZ_AVAF01000137.1 GCF_000445185.1 Thermoanaerobacter sp. A7A | reverse complement strand
GAGATATTGACAATTCCTGTAACAAACATATCTCCTACAGGAGGCAGGTCTTTTGAAACTCCTGCTCCAGGCTTTATAGGTCCTTTTCCAACAGAAATGTGACCTACGTGGTTTAAAGAACCCAAACAAGCGTCTATCGCTATCATAAAAGGACGTCCATAATTTAAATTTATGTACTTTAAAACCTGATGTATGTTTTTTGCATGTAGTGGTTCTTCTAAAGTACCAAAGACATGGGCTTTTCCTTTAAGAAGAGGCTTTAGTTTATGACCAATTAAAGGTCCCAAGCTATCCCCTGTGGACCTATCAGTCCCTATACACAGCAAAACTATTTCTTTTCGATAATCATATAGTTCTGTCAGGTAGTTAGAGAAAAATTTATAAAAATGCCCTACAGCACTTTTGTCTTCAATATTTATTAACTCCATATGCTTCTCCTTTCTTAAGTTGATAAGTCTTACAAATATATTTTTGTCAACTATGTAAAATTAAATACAGGTAATTTCCGGTTTTGATTATTGAAAAACCTTTCTTACTTGTGTAATATATAAAATATAAAGGAAATAAAGCGGGTGATATGATGGAGACAATAGCTCAACTATACCAAAAACTTTCAAGTCTTTACGATATAAAAATATTAAAAGTAACTTTCGACATCATAAAAATTTTGGTTATAGCTTTTATAGGTATAAAAATAGGAGACATACTTATATCAAGGTTTTACAAATTACAGACAAAAGGAAAAATACAGCTTCCTGAAAGAAAGATAGGCACTTTAATGTCTCTTACCAAAAATATATTGAGATATGTCATTTATTTCATAGCAGCTGCTTCAATACTAAAAATTTTCAACATAGAAATGACATCAATATTGGCAGTTGCCGGAATTGGCAGTTTGGCTATAGGTTTTGGTGCTCAAAATCTAGTCAAAGACGTGATTTCGGGGTTTTTCATAATATTTGAAGATCAGTTTGGAGTTGGGGATTATATAACGATAAATAATTTTTCGGGTCTTGTTGAAGAAGTAGGACTAAGAACAAGCAAAATAAGGGATTTTTCGGGCGATTTACATATAATACCAAATGGAGAAATAAAGACTGTAACAAACCATACACGAGGCAGTATGAGAGCGCTTGTAAATGTAGGTATTCCTTATGAGGAAGATATTGATAGAATAATAAATGTGCTCACACAAATTTGTGAAGATATAAAAAAATCCAGGAATGATGTGATAGAGGGCCCTACAGTCTTGGGAATTACGGATTTTCAGGACTCGCAAGTTTTAATAACGATTATTGCGAAAACAGAGCCTATGAAACAATGGGAAGTTGAAAGGGATATAAGATACAGGATAAAAAAAGTATTTGATAGAGAAAAGATTACATTTCCGTATCCGCATACAGATGTTACAATAACAAATATTGACACATAACTCGGTTAGTAATGTGTGAAAATCAAAGCACCTTTTCAGTTGATTTATTAAGTTCATAAATTAATTGAGGTGATTGTTTTGCCAAAAGAACTCCATGTAGGAGATATTGTAAAGATGAAAAAAAAGCATCCTTGTGGTTCTGACGAATGGGAAATTTTAAGAGTTGGTATGGATATTCGTATAAAATGCCTAAAATGCGGAAGAATGGTTTTGATGCCGCGAGCTAAATTTGAAAAGAGCATCAAAAAAATTTTAAAAACAGTTGAAAATCCCTCTGGACAATGATAGAATATGGATATGGATTGCCGCCTTGCCCTTTTTGGGGCCGTTTAGTCCAAAAGGAGGTGAAAAGATGAGGTCATACGAGACAATGTACATTCTCTCTCCAGATTTAAGTGAAGAGGAAAGAAAAGGCTTAATAGAAAGATTTAAAAACCTCATCATTGAAAATGGTGGAGAAATAACCAATTTTGATGAATGGGGTAAGAGAAAATTAGCCTATCCAATTGACAAAAAGCCTGAGGGATATTATGTACTGATGAACTTTAACAGCAACTCAAAGGTTTCTCAGGAATTGGAGAGAGTTTATAAGATCACAGATGGCGTTTTGAGATATTTAATAATAAGAACTGACGAATGATCGTTTATTAATATAAAAAGGTGGGTTAAAAATGTTAAATAAGGTTATTTTAATAGGCCGTCTTACAAAAGACCCTGTGATGAGGTATAGTGCTAACATGGTTCCTGTTACTACATTTACATTAGCGGTTAACAGGAATTATGTCAGTCAAAGCGGGGAAAGGCCTACAGATTTTATACCCATCGTAACTTGGAGAAAACTTGCAGAAATTTGCGCTAACAATTTAAAAAAAGGCAGATTAATAGCGGTAACTGGAAGCATTCAAACCCGAACATGGGATGATAATAGCGGCAATCGACATTGGGTTACTGAAGTTGTAGCAGATGACGTGAGATTTTTAGAGCCGAAATCTGGTTTTGGCAGCAGTGGCAATGCTGAAGAAAATAGAGATTTTGATGAAGGCTTTGACAGTGTATTTGAAGATATACCGGAAGAGTTTGAGGGCTTTACACCTATAGAGAGTGAAGATGATTTACCTTTTTAAAAAGGAGGTTGAAGGATGACAACAGCTAATACGACGGCGAAAGATAACGCAGCTACTAAAAAAAGAGGCAGAAAAGCGAAAAAGCGCGTTTGTGCTTTTTGCACAGATAATATAGACAAAATTGATTACAAAGATGTAGCAAGGCTCCGCAAGTACATCACAGAAAGAGGAAAAATTCTGCCGAGAAGAATTACAGGAAACTGTGCAAGGCATCAAAGGCAGCTTACAAAAGCTATTAAAAGAGCAAGACAGATTGCACTACTACCATATACAGTAGAATAATGATATAATAATAAGAGGGCGATGCCCTCTTTTAGTTTACTATTTAAAAAAGCTGTCAAAAATAAAGGTGGAATAAAAGTATGAAAAATAATCTTGAGATTGCTAAAAACATAAGGAGTATTGAAAATTTAAAAATAAAAATTTTAGGAAAAGTATATTCTCTTTTGAAAGCCTTTAATGAAGATGAAAGTGGAGAAGTGTTAGTAGACAATCTTTGTGATATTTTAATTTCTGCGTACTTATTAGGAGAGAAATTAGGCTATGACTTTGAAGAAATAGATGAAGCGCTTCAAAAAAAACTCAAACTTCAAATTATTGATAAAAACTTTGAAGGAGAATATAATTTTTCTGGATTAGAGAGATACATAAAGGGTAGAAA
Organism: Thermoanaerobacter sp. A7A; assembly: GCF_000445185.1. Lineage (GTDB taxonomy): Bacteria > Bacillota > Thermoanaerobacteria > Thermoanaerobacterales > Thermoanaerobacteraceae > Thermoanaerobacter. Next base: position 13,152 of record NZ_AVAF01000137.1, on the reverse strand, counting down.
GCGGGAGTGATTGATTTAATGGATTTACGAAAACTTACCAATGCGGCAATGATGACAGCAATGGCTGTAGTAATGACATTAATAGGAGTGTATATTCCGCCCTTATTTGTGCTATTTTTTTTGATACCAGCTCCCATTGCTATAACTTGTATAAGAAGTTCTGAATCTTATGCTATTGCATCATCTTTTGCTGTATTTATTGTAAATGTAATTTTTACAGATATAGGTACAGCTTTTACAAGTTTATTTTTTGCCTTACAAGGATTTGTTATGGGGTATTTAATATCGAAAAAACGTAAAGCTAGTGAGACACTTATAGATACTTCTGTTGTGTCAATATTTGGTGTGATTGTAATATTTTATTTCATAAAAGTGGCTTTCAAAATAAATGCACTCGATCAGTTTTTTAAGGCAATTGATATGAGCACAAAAGAAGTATTATCTATTTATCAGGGACATCCAAACTTTTCGGCTATAAAAAGCAATTTATTAACAATTGAAGAAATGCTTAAAATGACTTTACCTGCATCTATAATAATCGCGGTCGTAGCTGTCATTTTAATTAATTATATAATTGTATACAAAATCTTGAAAACTCAAAGGGTTTATATAGATGCACTTCCACCTTTTGAAGAATGGAAAATGCCTTATATCACAGGGTGGATTTTTATTGGAGCATTACTGTATCAATATTTTCTAAAGCAACCTGAAGCAATAACTACCAATATAATAGTATTGCTTTCTCTAGGTTTTACGTTAGGAGGCTTGGCGGTAGTAAAATATTATTTAATTCATAGATTGAAGATAAAATCATTGGCTGCTAACTTAATCCTTGTATTTTTATTTCTTTTTCCTCTTACCTCTTGGCTACTTACCGTAATAGGTATTGTGGATACCAGCATAGATTTAAGAAAATACATGAGTTAGAAGACGAGAGGTGTTTTTGTGGATAAGAAATTTTATAAAATAATTTCTTCTGTCAATGTGATAAATATTTTGCTATCAGCTCTATTAATAGCTTTAATGTTTTACTACAACGAGATAATTGCTTCTATTTCATTAATCATCTTTCTTTATGTGCTTTTAAGTGAATACTATGGCGTAAAGAAAAAGCGATTAGAGTTAGATAAATATATAGAAGATATATTTTTCAATGTTGACAAGGCATCAAAAAGCGTTTTAGCAAAGATGCCAATTCCTGCCGTTATTTTAAATGATAACGGAGAAATCCTGTGGTATAATTTAAGCTATTCTCAGGTCTTTAATGAAAATGAAGAGATAAAGAAATTGATAAAAAAATATGCTGGAAACAAAATAGATGACAAAAAAAACCAAATAGAGTTCAATGGCCGGTACTATTCCGTGTTAAAAGTAGATTCTCAAGCAAAAAGAAAAAAAGGGAAGGACCTAAGCTGTACTCTTTTATTCCTTGATAACACTGAATACATTCAGCTTAAGAAATCTTTGGCTTTCGATAGACCTGTGGTAGGGCATATAATAATTGACAACTACGAAGAAGCGATGATGGCAATAGAAGATATTAAAAAAGCGGTGGTTTCTTCAGAAATAGAAAAAAAACTTTCAGAATGGGCTTCCTCAATAAAAGCTTTTATGAAAAAATATGATGATGATAAATACTTTGTCGTATTTAAAGAGGAAGGATTAAAAAGCTTAGAAGAAAATAAATTTGAAATATTGGATAAAGTGAGAGAAATTGGAGAAGAGATAAAAATCCCTTTAACTTTAAGCATAGGAATTGGAGCAGATGCCAATGACTTTTTAGCCTTAAATGAATATGCCTCTAGCGCCTTAGACTTAGCATTAGGGCGAGGAGGAGACCAAGCAGTAATAAAAAGAGGAGATAAAATTTCGTTTTATGGAGGAAGAACACAAGCTGTTGAAAAGAGGACAAAAGTAAAGGCGAGAGTAATTGCCCACGCTATAAAAGAGCTCATAAAAGAAACCTCTACCATTTTCATAATGGGTCACAACTTTATGGACTTTGATTCATTAGGTGCTGCAATTGGCATGTATAGAGCCAGCATGTCTTTAGGCAAAAAAGCCTATATAATATTAGATAAATCTAATGTAGCAATAGATGAATTGGTAAAGAAAATACAAAACACAAAAGGCTATGAAGATTTATTTATAAAAAGCAGTGAAGTTAAAAACATGGTGGACCAAAACAGCCTTTTAATAGTGGTTGATACCCATAGACCCAGTTATCTTACTTATCCCGAAATTGTAGATATTATAGACAGAATAGTTGTTATAGACCACCATAGAAGAGGGAAAGAGTTTATTGACAAAGCCTTGCTTGTCTATTTAGAGCCTTATGCTTCTTCTGCTAGCGAATTAGTCACAGAAATTTTGCAGTATATGGTAGACAAGATTGACATAAAACCTATAGAAGCTGAGGCTTTAATGGCAGGAATATCAGTGGATACAAAAAATTTCACTTTCAGGACAGGTTCCAGGACTTTTGAAGCAGCCTCCTTTTTGAGGAGAAAAGGGGCAGATACAACCTCTGTTAAGCAGCTTTTCCAAAATGACTTAGATTCTTACATAATAAAAGCTTCAATAGTGAAAAATGCCGAGATATTGGATAACGGCATTGCAATAGCAGTTAGCCCTCCAAATGCCAACAATCTCATCATAGCCCAGGCTGCTGATGAACTTCTTACAATAAAGGGGGTACAAGCCTCTTTTGTCCTTTTAAAAAGAGAAGAAGATGTAGCCATAAGCGGACGCTCTCTTGGAGACATAAATGTTCAAGTTATCCTTGAAAAGCTTGGTGGAGGAGGACATTTAACTGTTGCAGGAGCTCAGGTCAAAAAGCCTATAGAGGAAGTACTGCAAGACTTAAAAAATGCTATTAAAGAATATTTTGAAGAGGAAGGTGAAGACAAATGAAAGTTATATTAGTAAAAGATGTTAAAAATGTAGGAAAAGCAGGAGAAATTGTAAATGTCAGCGACGGGTATGGGAGAAATTATCTCCTTCCAAGAGGACTTGCCATAGAGGCTACAGAATCCAACATAAAAGTGCTTAATGAAAAGAAAAAGGCAGAAGAGAAAAAGAGACAGCAAGAATTAGAGGAAGCAAAAGAAATGGCCCAAAAGCTTTCAAACTTAAGCTTAGTTTTAAAAGTAAAAGCAGGAGAAAATGGTAAACTTTTTGGATCTATCACTTCAAAAGACGTGGAAGAGGCTTTAAAGGAGAAAGGCTTTGACATTGATAAGAAGAAAATATCTTTTGACGAGACTGTAAAGACTACAGGTACCTATTATGTAGACATAAAACTTTATCAAGGAGTCATAGCAAAAGTGAAGGTAGATGTTGTGGCAGAGTAATTAAAGCAAGGGGGGAATAAGGATGGAGTGGAGCAAAATCCCTCCCCAAAACATAGAAGCTGAACAATCCGTCTTAGGGTCAATGCTTTTATCTAGGGATGCTATAATAGACGTTTCTGAAATAATAAAAGCCGACGACTTTTATAAAGAATCCCACAAAAAATTATTCGATGTAATGATGGAGATGTTTGAAAAAGACATCCCCGTTGACCTTGTGACAGTAGTTGATGAACTTAGAAAGCGAAACATGCTGGAGGCTGTTGGCGGAATTGATTATATAGCAAGCCTGTCTTCCAATGTTATTACCACTGCTAACGTATCTTACTATGCAAAGCTTATAAAAGAAAAGGCCACATTGAGAAGGCTCATTGAGGCCTCTTCAGAGATTATGGAGTTAAGTTACGAAGGGGATGACGTAGAAACTGTCCTTGACATAGCAGAACAAAAAATATTTGATATAGCTCAAGGAAGAAACACTACTAATTTTTCACCTATAAAAGACGTGTTAATGAATACCTTTTATAAAATAGAAGAACTTTACAAAAACAAAGGACAGCTTACGGGAATTCCCTCTGGCTTTCCTGACCTTGACTTAAAAACTGCCGGCTTTCAGCCCTCTGACTTTATATTAGTCGCAGCAAGACCTTCAATGGGAAAAACCTCTTTTGCTTTAAATATTGCTCAAAATGCAGCTCTTTTGACAGGCCTTCCTGTTGCCATATTTAGCTTAGAGATGTCAAAAGAGCAGTTGGTAAACAGGCTTATCTGTTCTACTGCCAATATAGATAGCCAAAAGCTTAGGACAGGAAATCTTGATGAAGATGACTGGATGAAACTGGCAGCTGCAATGACTCCTCTTTCTAAAGCTCCTATCTATATTGATGATACCCCTGGAATTGGCGTAATGGACATAAGGGCGAAGTGCCGGCGCCTTAAACTGGAAAAAGGATTGGGCTTGGTGATGATAGATTATCTGCAGCTTATGCAGGGAAGAGGAAGGGCAGAAAACAGGCAACAAGAAATTTCAGAAATATCGAGGTCTCTTAAAAGTTTAGCAAGAGAACTCAATGTTCCTGTAATCACCCTTTCACAGCTTTCCCGTGCACCTGAGTCTAGGTCAGACCACAGACCTATTTTGAGCGATTTGAGGGAATCTGGAGCAATAGAGCAGGACGCTGACATAGTAATGTTTTTGTACAGAGATGATTACTATCATAAAGATTCTGAAAAGAAAAACATAGCAGAAGTTATAATTGCAAAACACAGAAATGGGCCCACAGGGACAGTGGAACTTTTATGGCTTGCACAGTATACAAAATTTGTAAGTCTTGATAAATATAGAACGGAATAATCTTTAGTCTATTTCTGAGAAGGGATGAAAGTCATTATGGCTGATTTTGATTACCTTAAAAAAGTTCCTTATTTTAATGAGCTGGAGGATAAATCCCTTGAAGAGATACATAAAATTTCAACTATCAACTTTTTTAAAAAAGGGTCTATTATTTTCATGGAGGGGGAAAAGGGAGAAGCTATATATTTTGTAAAATCTGGCAAAGTTAAAATATCAAAAACATCTTCTATCGGGAAAGAGTACATTATTAAAATAATGGAAAAAGGAGACGTATTTGCTGAGTCTATTCTATTTGTCGGTGGAGAATATCCTGCAACTGCAGAGGCTATAGAGGACTCCGAAGTGATTATGCTAAAAAATAAGGATATAGAAAATTTAATATTAAAAAATACTGAAATAGCCTTAAGCATAATAAAGCTTATGGCAAAAAGATTAAAAAATGTAGCTGTCATAATAGAAAATCTCGCTTTAAGAGATTCCATTGGCAGAACGGCTTCTGTACTTCTCACTTTTGCAAAAGAGAGAGGAATAAACACAAAAGAAGGAATTTTATTAGATTTAAATCTCAATAGGCAAGACCTTGCCAACATAGTCGGCACATCAAGAGAAAACGTCACAAGGATTTTAAGCCAAATGGACAAAGAGGGGATAATACATCTTGACAGGCAGAAAATAATAATTAGAGATATAGAAAAGCTTAAAGAGATGCTGTAGTTATATTTTTATCCCTCGAATTGACTAAAAAGTCTAAAAATTATTTTTGGTTTTTGCTTTGTGTTACATATCTATTTTTTATCACTCCATGCTGATTCAAATCGGATTAAAAAAATTTCCTCTACCATATATTATATAATTAAGGATCCAGTTTTTCTATTATAAAACTTTCCTGTGTAATGTCTATATTATAAAATTTCTTACAATTTTCTATAGCCATTTCTTTCAAATTTCCCTGTCCAAATATTTCAAACAAATGCATAGCTTTTATAAGCGAATCTTTGTAATTTTCTCTTTTAAGGTGATATTCTGCGATTCCTTTTCTGAAGTATAAAAGGCCATCTAAGACTCTGGCTTCTATACAGGTTTTTATGCCCAAATCAGCATAGTACAGCGCTTTTTCATATTTCAAAACCCTACCCCGATTTAAATCGGGTTGAAATTATTTACTTTACCATATATTATATAGTTAAGGAAAAAATATGTAAAGGGGAATGGAAAAATGAAAAGAAAATTAATGATTATAATCTTAGCATTTACTATTTCATTGTCTTCTTTATATTTTAATACAGGCACAATTGCACCATTAGGAGAGGAAGATTTGATAAGATGGCATTCTGTAATGCCTGGGAGGTGATGCTGTTATATAAGAAAAAAGTTTAAATTATTTTTGTGAAGATGGTGATGATGGAGTCTTAATTTAGCGGGAAGATAAGCTTTTGAAGCTTGATTGAGTGAAATTGTAAAATATTGAAATAGGGAGGAAAGAATATGGTAAAAAAAGCAATTTCATTATTTTTAATTTTGCTGCTTTTTACTGTCTCATCCTTTGAGGTAGTATTTGCTGTGGATAAAGCAATTGCTAATAAATCACAAATTTTCTCTGAAACGTATATATTATAGAAGGAAATAAATATACAGTAAAAGTAGTTGAAGATAATAACAGTATAAGAAAAGTGTTTGTAGGGGAGGAAGATAAGTTAACGGTTGTTACATATAATAAAGATACTGGTGAATTTGACATTAAAGAAATAGGAAAAAGTGCAGGTGAGAAAAAAGAATATAAATTGGAATCCAAAATTAATGATATTAGCAAACAAGGAATTAAAGAAACGATTGATAATTCTATTATAACTCCATTATATTTAATTTTATTAGATGAAAAGGATCTTTGGTGGGGATATGGATTAAATGTGATTCAATACACAGGTCAAAATGATTATGTCTGGAATTTGTATACGCCCAAAAGTGCTAAAAGCGTATATGAAAACTCACACAATGCGAATAATTTATAAAATTTCGAAAGTGGTCTTGATTCAATGATTAGAAGTCAGTACGCTGCAATTGCTGCAACAGGTAGTATAGTTGCAGGTATAGTGGCATCGGCAATTGCAGGGGGGAAACGGTAGGAATAGGAACTATAATTGGATTACTTGCAGGAGCAGGTGGAGTGGTAAGTGCTGCAATATATTTTTACAATGCTAAACAAGATGCTAATCATTGTGATTATTATTTTAATAGAGTTCAATTTTAAGAAGGTGCTTTTATGATTCTTTTTAGGTTTATGTTAATTACAGTGTTAATACTTAATAACATTTTAGTTTATCAACATTACAAGTATTTACATAAAAAAAATATCAGCTACATTGCACCACGAATAATAGTTCTTGTTTTGGTAGCAAATGTTCCAGCATTATTTGTTTTAATTAGTACATTTATTCCTCCTGGTAGATGAGGATTAAATATCAAATTACAATATTATGGCGGATGTTTAAATTTTTATCAAATAAAATATTTGGTTTTAAATAGCATATGTTAATGTTTTTAATTATGCATTTATCAGACAAATGGGACGGTTCCGTGCGCTGAGGAAAGCTCATGCGTTAAAGCAAGTGCGAATCCTGTCCGGTAAAGCTTAGCCAGCAACCGGTACTTAGCCTTGGGGTATATATGGTGACATATATAGCTAAGCGTAGGCAAAGGAGATAGCAGGCCGAAAATCGAAAGATTGAAGGTGTTAAAGCCCCGAAATCCCTAGACAGGAAGGCCGATGCTGTGGAACCGGCAGAAGGCAAAACATTGATATTTGGGATGGCGAGAATAGCAATGCTTCCTCGGGGTCATAGGCCTTGGCATGTTATACAATATTAACGCATAGGGAACTCAGGAGGTCCTGCAACTCCCAGAAAGAGATGTATTTAGCACCTATATCCGAAAGCGGAACGTATGTCTGTACAGGTTATGTTTCAGCAGAATTTAAGTTTTATGATGCTCTAAACAGCTATTACGACACAAAAATAAATTCTGATGTACCGTATTCTGTAACAATATATTAATTAAGCAGTAGGAATTTTACAAAAAGTGGGTGTCAAATGTAGAAATGAGGATAAAATTGAAAGAGGATTTAGAAGGTGAAGTAAATTGAGGAGAATTATGGTTTTGTTGATAATAGTAATTTCTTTGCTTGGGACATTGGCATATGTTAACATAGCTCCAACTTATATGAATGATAAAAAAGTGATACAACAGCAATACCTAGTAGCAGAAAAAAGAGGACCAATGATACATGGAGAAAGGTGGGATAAAACACATTACCATCAATTGAAAGAACTAGTAGAATTATAAAAAAATTTAGTGATGTAGTTCTATATCCTTTCTCAATGACAAAACTGTACACGGAAACACTGCTCTGGAGAAGCTTCAAAGATTTGCGAATATTTTTTACTCGTTATCAAAAGCTTCTAATTTATACTAAAATTTATCCATTTTTTGATGCCTTACCCTGATTTAAATCGTGTTTAAATTATTCTATTTACTATCTATTATATATATAGTTAAGGAATAGATATGTAAAGATGGTGCCATTTTGATATCTTCGTTGTATTTTAACATGGTGACCAAAAATGAAGTTGGACTATTAGGAGAGAAAGATTTAATAAGATGGCATTCTGTAGTGCCCGGGATGTGATGATAAAATGCGTTAAAATAACATTTTGGTAGTAAAAATTATTTAACAGGGGGGAGTAAAAAATTATAAAATATAAAAATATATTGATGGTAATTATTTCGATTGTGGTCATAATTGCGTTAACATTTTTATATTACAAAATACATTTGGGTAATATATACAAAATTAGGGATAACTTAATAACAAATAACGAAACCACTGATAATTTGGATATATTAAGCTATAAAGATTATAAGGAATTATTTGAAACAATGGTTAAGACTTTTAACATAGAAGGTTTCAAAGTAAATGCTAGCACTATAGATGGGAATGTTACTGCAATTGAAAAAGAACTATCATTTGGTAAAAGGGAGTTTTTAACTTTAAACGGTGATTTTAATTCACCAAATACTGATGAACAGTTTACTATAGAAAATGAAAAACAGAATATACAAATAACAGTTGGAATTTACTACACGGAAAATTATATTGGTAATGATTTTGTGGGATGGATTTATAATAAAGGATTTGCACATTTAAATAAAAATTTAGCAGAAAAAAATAGTACAGCTGTTTTAACATATAAAAATTTGATAGTTTTAGTTCAATATTCATCAACAAGCGAAGTAGATATATCATTAATGAATAATGTCATGAAAACATTGATAGAAATATTAAAAAATTTTGATAAGACAAAAAATGATTAGACTAGATACGATAATAACTACTTTTAAACTTTTAAAATATAATTTATGAAGAGAAAGGAGAAATCCAGAATGAAAAAAATTATATTGTTACTTATGATTCTTGTCTTTACATTATTTATAAATGCATATTTTGTTTATGCAAATGATTTATCCAATGGTAATGATAATACAATACCAGATAATGTATTAGAAAAGGTCAAAAGTAAAGTAGAAAAATCCCAATTCAAATATTCACCTTCAGGGACTTCATGGTTAGGTTGGTATACTGAAACCGCTGGGGGAACTGTTATTGATAAAGACGACATAAATATAGAAGTGACAGATTCTGAACCAATGTAAAACTTAACAAAAAGAACGGTTCATCTTGTTTAAAATCAAAAAGTCCTCTAGAAATAGGAGGGCTTTTTGATTTATTCTCTATTAGAAAACATTATTTCGCCATTGTCAGAAACAAAAGTATAAAAAGTTTTTGTAATTATAACATTTCTACCTATAGGAGAGAATGACAAAAAATTAAAAGCGGAGGTATATAAAGTTTAAATTTTCAAACAATTTATTTTAAGAATGCCTTTCTATATTCTGCAATAGATAATCCTACAGTCGTTGAAACTATTTTACAAATTTAACCTGTTATAACTTAGAGTTACAAAATTAAAAATTTTCACTGGTGACATATGAATAAAAGAGAAAAAGAAAGAAAAAGTGAATAATTTCGATAAAACGAAATATTGTAAGGACCTATAGGTCAAATTAGTATATTTAAAGCTATGGAGATAAAACCTAATTTTTCAGAATTAGCAAGAGAATATGGAATAGATAGGAGAACTGTTAAAAAGTATTATGAAGGATATGAAGGCAAGCCAAAAACAAGAAATAAACAAAGTAAATTAGATAAATACTATGATGAAATAAAAGCAAGGGTATTATGTCTTGCCGTTTAGTTTGGCGGATGATGACTTGCCTAGTTTACATGGTGAGGCTTTGAATATTTATAAAACACTCACATACGAAGTCAAAAAGCTGTCTCAAAAAACATTAGAATATGAAAATAATAGCAAAGTAAATTTTGAGAGCTGGCTCAATCTATCTTATGTAGAAGATACTATTGAAGACGTTAGAAATAATTTATTCAAACAGGTAGACCAAAGTTTATCAGAATATGCAAAATTGAGTCAAGAAAGTGATGCAGATGAAAAGACACAAGTACAAAGGGCTAGGGCTTTGGGTTCCGCACTTTCAGTTCTTCAAATGGCTAAAAATCAAATTGAATTCAGTGAGATAATTATTGATACCATAAACACAAGACAAGATTCTGAAAAAGATAAGAGAGAAATTTTGGACTTCTATAGAGAAAGAGCAGGAAAAGCATTAGAAGCTATATCGGACAAAGTAAGAAGCAAATCGTGGGGTGAAGAACTTTACAAATATTCTGTGGGAAATTATAATACTGCAAAGGAATTGGAAAAAAATAATTTTTATTCATTGGCTCTTACTAAATACCAACTTGCCTATATATTTGCGACACTTTCAAAAGATTGGATGGAATACCCAGATATAATCCATTATAAAAACTTAAAAGCTAAAGATGTTTCTGTAGAAAATGTAATTAGAAACTGGAGTGATAGCGTAAAAGGATTTGAGGAATTTGATAAAAAACTTGATAAGTATGAAAAAGATGGGAAGGTCTTTTTAAATATAAGACTAGTGACAAATATTTTTTATAAGAGTTGGTTTAGTATTGGCAATGGTTTTCTTAGGAGATTTATAGAAACGCAAAGCAACTGGAAGGAAGTAGGTAATATTGCTTATATGAATATAGGACCTGTCCCTTCTGCTTTAAAAATAATTAGGGAGGATTTAAAAAATTTATCAGCAAAAACCCATGATTATTGATAATTTAACATAAATAAGTTCTTATTTTTTGTCTTAAAGATAGGTTTTATAAGAAGGAGCTATATCTTATAGGTTGTTAATTATAAGTTAGAAAGCCCATTTTTTAACATTTCATGCCGATTCAAATCGGCTTGAGCTTTTTTGTTTTTCCATATATTATATAGTTAAGGGAAAGATATGTAAAGAGAAAACATAAATGAAGAAAAAACTAATGAATATTTTCCCAGTATTTGTTATTTCAATTTGTTTTTCTGTTAATATTAGTATTGTCAGTTTCCTTAGTAAATATAGGCTTTGCTGCTTCTACTCAAAACTATATACGTCATTATGCGTGGTCGAGCGATTGGGGAACTAAGATTTTTGCTTTTTATGTAAGCTATAGTGCATCTAATTACACTAGTTACCCCTTAAAGTATATTAGTGATCACTACGTTGCTGCTTTTAATCCATTACCCAATAGTCCTGAAATAGGTAATGGTAATTGCTATTTAATAGGTGTTGATGTGGTAGATGGTAGTTCTGGAACTTTACTTGGCTCCTTAGATTCTTCGCAATTCATAAACAATCCAAATGGTTCAATTTGGAATCCAGGTACGCTAATATATTTCGATTTATATAGTCCATATAGAATTAGTTATTATTCCACATCACCTAAGACAGTGAATGCTATAGCAAAGACACTTTTTCAATTAGATCCAAGTTGGATACCCAACAATTGGACTGACTATACAACTTTAACATTTAATTTTTGATTTAAGGAGGTAGATTGAAGTGAAAAAAAGTCGAACTTTAATCTTAGTTAGTTTAAGCATCTTTTTGATTTTTATTTTAAGTATAGGTGCCTTTTCATTTTCAGCAAAAAATCCTCAGGAAAAGGCCAACGAATTACAATTTGATAATATTATGAAAAAAGTATCTTCTTTTTTCAAGAGCAACAAGGATAAGTTAGAAATTAATAAAGGGGATGTAATTGCAGAAGTTAATGGAATACCAATATACAAAAATGAATTTGAATTGAGGAAGGGATTAGCATTAGCATCTGGATTGCAAGCAGATAATATAGATGATTATGTACTGCAGAAATTGATTAAAGAAAAAGTACAAGAATATTTAGCAAGCAAATACAATATAAAGGTCTCAGATGGTGAAATAAATGAATATATAGAGAAGGAAAAGAAAGAGTTTAATGAATACCCAGAAGCAAAGAAGAAATTAGATGAATTGATTGCTGCAAGTGGAATGACAGAAGATGAATATTGGAACACATATGAAAGGTATAATGCAAGAAGGATATTACTGTTTAACAAATTGTATAATTTTATTGTAGAAGAAGGGATAAAGAGAGGAGAAGTGAAAAAAGCCGAACAAATGACATCTGATGTGCAAAATGAATACAAAATATATTTTGACAGTGTAGTAGATAAGTACATAAAAACTGCTAAAATATCAATTAGTGACGAGTATAAGGCTATGTTTAAAGGTTTTTGATAAATCTATTGCTTTTTTTAGATAAGTATATACCGACTACATTTATTCAAGTCCCATATTTATTTCTAATTAGCGGGGAGCAAACGCTCCTAATTTTTTTACTGCTTATACATCAAATTTTTTATCTTGTTTGTGAATGTCTATGAAGTGAGAATAAGCCTATTGCAGTCATTATAAATCCTATTACAGGTAAGGTTAATGATTGGAAGAATTTTTGCATCGCCGGGCTTTTGTATATTAATAAAACTGCAGGTATTCTGACAAAAGCATTAAATCCATCTATGAACAGTCGTGGAGGTCCTAAGAGAAAGTTACCGTCTCTATGCTCGATAAACGATAGAGTTTGTCTTAAATCCACATATGCGTGTTTTAGCAGGACTAGTTTAATAGCTCTATGGTTTATCGGGTAATTATGTGGATCGAATTTCATCAAAATCTCTCTTATTTGTTTTTCATCCTGTATTCGTTACTTACCGAATTCAAGTTTAAATCTTTTAATTCTAATTTAACACCCCATGCCGATTCAAATCGGCTTGAAATTATGTTGGTTATTATTTATTATAAAGTTGAAAGGAAAAAATGTAAAGGGCAGGTGAAGATGGAATAAAGAAGAAACTAATAGTTATATTCTTTGTTGTAAACATTTTATTTACATCTTGCCTTTTCAACATATTAGGAGAAGGAAAAGTAGTTCCATTA
>NZ_AVAF01000136.1 GCF_000445185.1 Thermoanaerobacter sp. A7A | reverse complement strand
AGAAGATGCAATAGAACTACACTCCTATAATTCCATTGGGGTGAAGGGATGGTCTGTGCGAGATTGGATTTTAAATAATTGTTAAATATTTTACTACTATCGAGAAAGAAAGTGAGGTGATATAAAAAATAAAAGAAAGAAGATAATTTTGTTAAAAGAAAATAATGTAGACAAAAAACCTTGTATTAAAAATTTAAAAGGGAGTGAAATAATATGTCAACGGTAAGAAAAAGTTTGGCAAGACATATTGTGTGGCTTTTAGTGATAGCTGTTATTATCTATGGTGTTGGAATTAAAAGTAATGTTGTGAAAGCAGGAGACGATGGAGTCAAATAGCAGGGGGAAATAGCAAATTTTATTAAACAATGGATTGTAAATAATTGGTCCTATTATTATCACGTAAATAATGTAGATGTTGAAATTGTTGATTTTAAAAAGTCTGGAGATAAAATTGAAGGAATTGCTAAAGTATGCGTTGTTAAAGTGTTGAAAGCCCAGAAGGTTAGTGAATTACCATATATTAAAGGAATGTTAAAAAAGGTTAATATGTCTGATTATGATGATCAGCTTCAAAAGGAGTATAAAATCAATAAGGTAGTAAGTGCTAATAGTGGCGTACTTACAAAGGAAAAAGCACAGAGGGTAGTGAAGGTCCTAGATGAGGGGACCAGACAAAGGGGACGGTTCCTTTTGTCTGATTTTTTCAGAGTGGAGGAACCGTCCCCTTTGTCTGTGTGCTAAGATGTAAACCCACATACAAGGGCTGTTACTATACCTTTTATAGGTATTACAATTAATGCAGCGGTTGCAAGAATAACAGAAGATCATACTTCTACAGGAGTATCTTGGTACATTGTACCAACAGATCCTGTTATATCTTTTTATGATGGTCCAGATTCAAGCACAAATCCAACAGCTGTAGAGATGTATTTAGCGCCCATATCCGGAAGCGGAACGTATGTCTGTACAGGTTATGTTTCAGCGGAGTTTAAGTTTTATGAGATGCACTGAATAGATATTACAATACAAAAATAAATTCTGATGTGCCATATTCTGTAATAATATATTAATTAAGCAGTAGAAATAACATATTCTCTTTAAATTATAGACTGTTTATGGTAAAATGAAAATAAGAAAGTTACAAAAATTCTTCTGATTTACAAAAGGTAATTGTAGGCACCTACAAAACTACTATACGTAATGATAATGGTTAGAGGACTTTGTAATTAAACTTCTACAATATTATTTGATAAAGACACAGAATAGGAGTTTTATCTAAAAAGGAAACACATAATTGAATTTTTTAAAGGAGAAAAAATCTTTGCATAAAGTATTTATTTTTCATGAGGTAGGAGGGATTCTATTGGCATTATTTAGCATAGAAGTCATATAGCATCTATTGTGGCATTAGTTTTTCTTTTTGTTTCAGTATACAAGTCTTGGAGTAATACAGAGGAAATAAAAAAAGAACTGCAGGGAATTAAAGAATTATTAAAACAAAAAGATACCAAAAACTGAAATGCCAAACAGTGGGGACGTTTTCTTTGAATTCAGACGGTGAGAACCGTCCACTTTATTTGGATTATTTATGTTAAAGTCCGGATTTTTGGTAATTTATTTTAAAAATCCCTTTTCACCAGAAAGTTTTTCAAATTCTTTCATTCTCAAAATTCAAACAAAAAGAACCCCGTGTAATATCAACAAGAACTCTCTATTGAGATATCTATATTGCAAAACTTCTTACAACTTTCTATGGCCATAAAGTTTTTAATATTTTCTTTTATAATTGCAACAGTTGCAATTTTTAAATTGGATTTTTTCATCGCTGTAGGGGTTTTTGTTATAAGTATTTTCTTGTGGTTATTCCTTATCTTTTTAGAGAAAAAATAAGTAAAGCTAAAAGAGAATTTTCAGATAGTTTATCTGATTTGACTGTGCAGACAAACGATATACTATCTGGTTTTGAAGTAGTAAAAAGCTTTAATGTGGAAAAATTAGTAGAGGGACAGTATAAAAAATACAATAAAAAAGTGGAAGATAACCGATTTTTCTTTGAAAAAATACTTGCTTTAGCAAATTCTCTGACAGAGTTCTTTGGATATTTAATGTTTTTTGCTTAACTGGAGCAAGGTACACTTATATTGGTTTCAGATGAGCCTACCTCATCACTGGATAAAAAACAGCTTTAAGTATAGAAAATTCCATTTTAAGCATAGAAGGATTGACAGCACTGGTAATAACTCATAATACTTCTGAAGAAGTTTTTAAAAAATATGACAAGATAATTTTTGTAGAGGACGGGGAAGTAGTAAAAGCAGGGACTTTCGATGAAATTTTTACTCCCGCAAGTGTAGTTTTATCTGTAGTAGGTTAATGAGTATAAGCCAAAAAGAGTTTGAGAATCACGGAGATTACGCATTTTTAAAGTTAAAGATGGTTTTTAAGGTTATAATAGGATATAATAAAGGGGAAGACACTCAATTTTAAAAGGTGAGATATGATGGAGAAAATAGAAGTATTAGATTCCAATGGATTCAAAATATGTAGAAATATAGTTAAGATTAGTGATATAGCAAAAAAATTTTATCTTGCTGGAGGTACTGCATTAGCTTTGCAGTTAAAACATCGGAAATCTTATGATTTGGATTTTTTTCAAGCAGAAATTAGCGAAAAAATAAACTTTGAAAATATTCACTATAATTTGATTAATTTATTTTCACAAAAAGAAGTAAAAATTGTGATAAGGCAGATTGATCAAGCAACTTTTAGTATATATGGAATAAAAGTCAGTTTTATAGCATATCCTTTTTCTTTAGTTGAACCATTAGTGCCTGGACACATAATAGATTCAAATCTTAAAGGTATTAATTTAGCATCGCCTAAAGAAATAGCTTTGATGAAGGCATATACTATGGGGAGACGTCCAACTTATAGAGATTATATTGATTTGTATTTCTTGCTTATGAAAAACATTGTGACATTGGAATATATTTTAGAAAAAGCGCCTCAAAAATTTGTAATAGAAGGAGAAGCTGTTTTTTCAAGAAAACTGTTTTTAGAGCAATTGATGTATACAGAAGATATTTATGATAAAGAAACAGCATTGGCATCTATAATAGGAGAAAAATTAGATGCTGAAGAGTTAGAACAATTTTTAGCAGAGCAAGCCAAGGAAGCAATAGAAAAATATGTAAAGAAAAAGGGATGAGTCTATGAGGTTGCCAGAGAATTTTAAACCTTTGTTTAGGAATTATAATTTCGATGTTTTGGATACAGAAAAACATAAAGAATTGATAATAAAAACAGTATTAACTATGGGAAGTTGGGAACAGATAGAATGGCTTTTTGAGTTTTACGGTTTTGAGGAAGTGAAAGAAGTATTTTTAAAAGATTTTTATGGTCCTCAGGAATTGCCTGTACCTACAATTTACCTTTGGGGACTTTTATTTCTTGATGAAAAAGAGTATTGGGATTACAGAAAAAGAAGAAGTAAAATGAAACTTTCAGAGAGATGGGAGCAAAAAAGGGCTGTTAAGGGCAGTTTCTAATCTTGCATTTATTCTTTCGTAATCATAATTATTATTGATAGTTTTTTCAATAACAGACTTAACCAGATATAAAACCCCAGACAAACTCCGGGGACGGTTCCTTTTGTCTGATTTTTTTCGGACAGAAGAACCGTCCCTTTTGTTTGACTTGGGTTATTCTCATAGCTTCAATTAATTTTTCTAAAGCCTTTTCATAATTATTATTGATAGTTTTTTCAATAACAGACTCAACCAGATATAAAAGCTGTTTTAATAATCGTTCATAATAAAGGCTCATTTTACCTTCTTGAATTATTTTTTTAAGCTTTAAAGCTTCTTTTTTCAGATCTTCAAATTCTCCGCTTTCAAGTTTATTTTCAATAGAATTTTTTATTTTATAAAAAGTAGAGTAATCTTTTAATCTATATCTAAGTAATATTTCATTTAAGTCAAGTGTATCTTGACGAGGCATAACTTTGCTATTTCCAATTTTTAACACTCCACCCCAATTCAAATCGGGTTGAAATTATTTACTTTACCATATATTATATAGTTAAGGAAAAGATATGTAAAGGGGAAATGTATCTTAATATCTTTATTATGCTTGAACACAGGTGCAATTACACCATTTAGGAGAAGAAGATTTAATAAAATGGCATTCTGTAATGCCTGGGAGGTGATGATGTTATATAAGAAAGTTGTCACTATGCATTGTGAATGCTGTGATAAATATGACCCATACGGAAATTATATAACAACAGAATGTTCAACATGTAGTTGGAGTTCATGACTTATTAAAAACAAACAAAAAATCTTGGACATAAGGAGGCAACATTTTGAGTGATTTTAATTTACAACCGGCTATCAGAATTAAAAATGTCACAAAAATGTATAAAAATCAAAAAGAAGAGGAAGCTGCTTTAAGGGGTGTATATCTTGAGATATGGCCCGGAGAATTTGTGACAGTAAAGGGACTTTCGGGGGCTGGTAAGACCACTCTTCTTAATATAATTGCAGGCTTTGAAAGGACTACTAAAGGAGAAGTTGAAGTATTTGGAATAAATGTTTCTTCACTTAAAGGTAAGAGGTTAGCTGATTTTAGATATTCGTATATTGGTTTTGTCTTTCAACATTTTCACTTGATTCCTTCGCTTACTGTTATAGAAAATGTGATCGTACCTGTACTGCCAAGGCGTACAGAATTTAATAAATATGAAAAAGCTCGGCTTCTTCTAAAAGAGTTAGGACTCTTAAGTAAAGAAAATAATTTGCCGGGAGAGCTTTCTGGAGGAGAGCAGCAAAGAGTGGCAATAGCAAGGGCTTTAATTTCTAATCCGCGCATAATTTTAGCAGATGAACCAACAGGCAACCTCGATACATCAACAGGTGAAAAAATAATAGAAATTTTAAAATTCATAAATAAGGAACACAAAACCACAATCATAATTGTTACTCACAATGAAGAAATAGCCAGGAAGTCTCCTACCAAGGTCTTTATGAAAGATGGACGCATTTTGGAGGTTTTGAGAAATGCTTCTTAAGTATATATACAGAAATTTTATCTACAGGAAAAATCGTTTGGGTGTAATGCTTTTAGGAGCAGCAATTTTAGCCAGTGGTTTGTCATACTTGGTAGGTATAAGTCATGATTCAAAAATAACGGTGCAAGAAGAATTAGAAAAAAGGTGGAAAAGCTCTTACGACATTTTAGTGCTTCCAAAAGATAAAAGTTTCCCTCTGGAGAATCTCAACATAATGGAAGCCAATCAGATTTCTAATTTTTCTGGAGGGATAAGCATAAAGGACTGGGAAGAGATAAAGAAAATTGAAGGGGTAGAAGTGGCAGCGCCAGTTTCTATAATAGGATGGAAACCTATATGGTGCACAAAGCCTACATAACACTTGGATCTTCTCCCCGTAACATACTTATTCACGCAAAAGATATAGGTTATTTGCAGGAGTTATGGATTCAACTGGGTGCTGCTATGACAATTGTAAGAGAGACTACAGTTGCCTTTTGGGTTTTTATATTGATTTTGGTTATTGAAGCATTGCTTTTTGTGCTGGCAACCTCAATTGTGAGTATTTTATCTCGCATGGAGGAGTTTGCTGTTTTATCTGCTGTAGGCTGGAGAAATAGCCACATAAGAGTCCTAATTGTAAAAGAAGGAGTTTTCATAGGAACAATTGTTGGCTTAATAGCTTCTATTCTCACAATAATAGGTGGAGATATTTTAAATAAACCTGTTGAAATCTCAAGGCTTTTGTCTGTATTTTTTATCTTTTTGTTTGCTTATGTTTCTGGAACAGGGCTTTCTGCTTTAATTCAAAAAGAAGAGAACTTAAACTTAATTTTAAAGTCAGGTGAGATACAAAAACGAAGAGTTTCAAGGTACAGTCAAAATCCAATTTTCAATTTAATTTTAAGCGGTATATTAAACAGGCCATGGAGAGCACTTTTATCTATATCTTCAGCATCTGTACCAGTTTTTTTGCTAAGTATACTATTTTATATAAAAGTGCACTTTGAAAGTGTGTTGAACCTAACTTTGTTAGGAGAATACATTTCATTAAAAATTGAGCCACAGCATTACCTAATAGGCATAGTTTCGGCAATTTTAGCGGTTATAACTATTTCCGACCTTATAAGCCTTAATATATTGGACAGAAAATTTGAACTTTCACTTCTTTTGGCTTTGGGCTGGAGGAAAAGCTGGGTAAGAAATTTAGTAATGGCTGAGGGAGCTATATATGGGTTTATAGCAGGGGTGTTGGGCTTAATAGGGGCGAATGGGCTCTTACTTTTGATTTATAAAGGTGTAAACTTGGATGTAAAATTGACATTTTTAACTATCGCTATTTCAACAGTTATAGGTGCAGTAAGCGCAATGATACCTTTTGAGATAAAAATAAAACAAAGGCGTATTGTTTTAAAGTGAAAGGCAAGTTGCTGCTATTTTGCAAATTTAACCTAATTGTAATTTAAAGGTGTAAAATTAAAAATCTTTATTAGTGATATACAAAAAAGAAAAAGGAAGGAAAATAAAGGGAAGACAAAGGAGACGGTTCCTTTTGTCTGTTCGGACAGGAGGAACCGTCCCCTTTGTTCGGGTGAGTTATAGATTGCGATTTTCTTTGAATCTTGAGAGGAAAGCCTGTAATCTTTCGCTTTTTGGGTCATTGAGAATTGATTCAGGTTTTCCCTGTTCTAGTATATATCCTTCGTTTATAAAAATTATGCGGTCAGATATTTCACGGGCAAAATCCAGCTCGTGGGTTACAAAAATCATAGTCATTTCTTTTTCTTCTTGTGCTATTTCGTTTAAGACATTTAAAACTTCTCCTACCATTTCTGGGTCAAGGGCAGAGGTAACCTCGTCAAGTAGAAGGATTTTAGGCCTCATTAGAACTGCTCTTGCAATGGCCACTCTTTGTTTTTGTCCTCCTGATAATTGATTCGGATAGTAGTTGATTTTGTCTGACATTTTAACTCTTTTTAACATTTGGATGGCTTGTTCTTTTGCCTCTTCGGGGTCCATTCCTTTTACTTTGATAGGTGCAATAGTGCAATTATCTAAAACTGTCATGTGAGGAAACAAGTTATATTGCTGAAATACCATTCCTACTTTTGACCTCATTTTTCTAAGGTGGGCTTCATCTGCAGGAACAGTTTTTCCGTTCTTTTTCATAGTCCACAGGGATTCTCCTTCAATTTCCATGATTCCACTTGACGGTTTTTCTAATGTCATAAGCATTCTTATGAGAGTTGTTTTTCCAGAACCTGAAGAGCCTATGATAGTTAATTTTTCTCCATAGCCTACTTCAAGGTCAATTCCTTTCAAAACCTGCAATTCCCCAAAATTTTTCTTTACATTTATATATTTAACCAAAGGATTGTCAAAGGTAGTTAGGGTACCTTCATGTACAATCATCTCTGGCTTTATGTCCTTCTTTTGAATTTTACTTTTTCTGGCGGTTTTTATAATAAGGTCTGCACTTTCCATTGTTAACCTCCCCTTTTACATTCTTTTTTCTGCAGGATTTTTAAGTTTTATCTCTAAATACTGTACTAATAAAGAAGAAGGATAGCTAAAGATGAAGAATATTATCCCTACCAAGGTAAATACCTCTAAATATTGGAAATATTCTGAGCCTATGATTTTTGCCTGCTGCAAAAGTTCAACAACAGAGATTGCGGCAAGTAAAGGTGTTTCTTTAAACAGAGTTATTAAATAATTTCCCATCATTGGTATAATTGGTGGAATAGCTTGAGGCAAGATAACCAATGTCCAAGTTTGATAAGGGGTAAAATTTAATGACTTTGCGGCTTCCCATTGTTCTTTTTCAACGGCTTCAATTCCAGCTCTATAGACCTCTGATAGGTAGGTGCTGTAGTGAAGTCCTAACCCGATTATTCCTACTGTAAGAGCGGGCAACCTTATGTTGAAACTTGGCAATGTATAGTATAAGAAAAATAACTGGATTAATAATGGAGTACGGCGTATAAATTCTACTATGGCTGTAGCGCTGGAAGATATCCAGTGAATTTTTGCTCTTTTTAAAAATGTCCAGACAAGACCCAAAATTGAGGCTAATAAAAACCCCAGAATCGTTGCAATAAAGGTGATTTTTGCAGCCGATAAAAGTTTTGGCAAGACTTTAAATGTAAATGACCAACTCCACATTTTTATGCCCTCCCTACATTGGCACGCTTTTCTAATAGTTTAAACCCTGATGCAAATATTGAAGATATTGCATAGTAGATTACCAGTATTAAGATGAATATTATGAAGGTATCTGCTATGTCATTTGTTCTCATTATCACTCCTGAGTAAGTTAAATCTTCTAACCCTATTAAAGACACTAAGGCTGTGCCCTTTATGAGTTCTATCATTTGGTTTCCTAATCCGGGCAGCATTATTCTAATGGCTTGGGGGAATATTATATATCTCATTTTTTGTGAAGGCGTAAAATTTAAAGCTTTTGCAGCTTCTATTTGTTCTTTGGGCACAGATAAAAAGCCTGCTCTTACTATTTCTGCCGAGTAAGCGCCGTAGTTTAAGGCTATTGCCACGACTCCAGCGGTGAATTTAGGTAACTCCACACTGAAAAATGGAAGAACAAAATATATCCAGTAAAGTTGGACAAGCAGTGAAGTACCTCTGAATATTTCAACGTAAGTGCGTACAAGAAATCGAATTATTTTATGCCTATTTAATAATAAAATTCCTGAAATAAAAGCAATCACAGAGGCTAGTAAAGCTGCAACAATTGTTAAAGAAATTGTCACTTTTGAGGCATCTATTAGTCTTAACAAAATATTTAATATCTTGTCTATTTTAATCACCCCCGTATTCGTTTGGTAAAAAGGAGCGCAGGGAGAAATTTTACTCCCTGCAGAATTTAAAGAGTTATTTGCATATATCTTTAGCTTTTATATCTCCAGGCAGTTCGTTTTCTGTAAATCCAAATTTTTTAAGAATTTCTAATAATTCTCCTGATTGTTTCATTTTCTCTAATTCTTCATTGTAAACTTTGACAAAATCTGTGTCTTCTTTTCTGAAGGCAGCTGCTCCATAGTTTCTCAAGATTTTTCCGTTTATCACAGGGTCTTTGAAGTCCATTACCCTTTCTATTTTGTCACTTTTCGCTGAGTCTAACATGGCCTGTAATGAGGGCCCGGTCATTGTTACTGCGTCTACTCTTCCAGACTCTAACTCTGCGATGGCTGATGGCTGGTCATTGACAATCACAATTTGGTTTTCTTTTACTCCTACTTCTTTTAAGATTTTGGCTTCCTGCGCACCAGCCATAACAGCGACTTTTATACTCGGGTCTTTAGCAATGTCCTCATAACTGTGTAAGTTTTTGGGGTTTCCTTTTTGAACAGCTAACGCTTCTCCGATTGAGTATTCTGGATTTGCGAAGGCAACCTGCTGGCATCTTTCAGGAGTTATAAACATTCCTGCTGTTATTACATCAAAGCGCTTCGCCTTAAGGCCCGAAATCAAAGAGCCAAATTCTGTTAATTCGCCGTGTATCTTTTTTATGCCAAGCCTTTCAAAGATTACTTTTGCTATTTCCACTGCTTCTCCTGTTAGCTGTCCGTTATCATCTTTATAGGCGTAAGGTTTTTCATTTGCGAATCCAATTTTTATCTCTCCAATTTTTTGAGCTTTTTGTAAAGTCGTTTCTCCTGTAGTTGTGTTTCCACATCCAGCTAAAAGTAGAGTGGATGTCAGAGTTATTAATATTAAGATCACTAAAACTTTTTTGTACATTTTCCATGCCTCCTTTTTGGTTAAAAGTAAAAGCCTGAACACTCTACCGGTAAAGAGGGTAGAGTGCCCAGGCTTCGCCTTCAACTTTTAGTTGAAGACTCACCTTAAACCATGCTTTCGCATAGTCTATCTTTGGCCCAGCGGACCAAAGCGAGCCCCAGCCTCTTTTAGCATTTTTCTGTACAGGTTTCGGAATTAGCTCCGTGATGACTTATTATAGTCTACTTTTGAGAAAAAATTCAAAAGCATACTATAACTCGCCATCTTTCCTACTACCTGCACATACTTCATGATAAAAGAGGGTATTTAATTTTGCTTTATAAGCTAATTGCGATGTTTGAAACCGAAGTAACAAC
>NZ_AVAF01000135.1 GCF_000445185.1 Thermoanaerobacter sp. A7A | reverse complement strand
CAATATAAAGAGGAGGTGGTTGCCTGATGGGCAGGTGGACATCAGTTATTACAAATGCCGGTCTTAATTTACTTGCTAGGGCACAAGGAAATATATTCAATTTTACAAAAGCTCAATGTGGTGCAGGTAGCGTTGATGTTGAATTATTAGCCGAACAGACTGCAATTTCGGATTACAAAAAGAACTTGTCTATTACTTCAATAATAGAAACGGACAATGTAACAAAACTAAGGCTCCAATTAAGCAATACAAGCATTGTTTCTGGGTTTAACCTTTTTCAAATAGGAGTTTTTGCAAAACTGGATGGTGATGCTACCGATGTATTGTTTATGATTATACAAGCGGATACTCCGGATTATATCCCGTCAGCTGCAGAAAGTCCCAACTTCGTGAATGACTATGTAGTTAATGTAATAATCGATAATGCTTCGGATATTACTGGTACCGTTGATTTGGCCGCATATGTTACGGTTGGGCAAATGAATGAATATACGGATTCACAAGTAAACGACCTGGCAGGAGAAGGACGCACTACGGAAACAGTGAAAGGGAATTCTGATGCTTTAAAAGCACATTCAGAATCAGAGATGCCTCATTTGTTTGAGGATGCAGCAGCACAAAAAACCTATAAATATGGTTTTAAACAGCAGGGTAATAACTTGGTATTTATGTTTGAGGAGGTGGTGTAAATGCCGGAAATTGTATTGCCAAATAGGGATGATACATTAAATTCAACAATGCGCGCACCGGTAGTAGGCGTAAAAACCATAACGGCCACTGCAGCTGAAGTTTTTGCAGGCGTTTCTGCTTTGTCCGGAAGGAGAAAAATGATAGTAAAAAATGAGGATGCAGTGCTAAGGTTTAGAATTGGACCGTCAAATGTTACACAGCAGAATGGCTTTCCGGTGGAGCCAGGGGCTGCGGTAGAATTTGAATTTGATCCGTCTAATGCAGTACAAATATATGCCATATCAGAGGGAGCCTCCCTGGATGTGTCAGTTATAGAATTTTAGAGGAGGGAGTAAGATGCTTTATAATATAACGGTTATAGATGATAGCACAACAAAAATTGAAGTAGATTTTTCAGATGAGGATGTCAATTTGCAGGGAGTAATGCATGTAAAAGGCGGAGAATCTGAGGCTTTGCAATATCTGCCTGTGTTTGAGAATGACTTAAGGCGCAATAATATAGATTTGTTTCCTCAGCCTGAAATGCCAGAAATACTGGAAGGCATGGAAGGAGGTATGTTTTAATGAAGTATATAAGTGGACCATATACTCAGGGACAACTATTGAAAGAAATACATGAAATTGAAATTGCTCTTACAAACAGGTTTGAGGTAGGTGGTGTAATAACCGATGCTACAGAGCAGCGATCATGGAGGGAGCGAGTAGAGGAAGCGAGCTTTGGTCGAAATACGGTGCTGTTTGATGACCAAGGAAATCCATCGGTAATGGTTGTAATACCAATGATGCTTCAGTCTGATTTACTTTCAGGTGCTCCAACTTCAGCACACCCTGCATTTATCGTAAATGGGAATATAAAGTCCAAATTATACATTTCGAAATATCAGTGCTTTACAACTGGTTCAGGCTCAACTTTGAGGGCGATTAGCTTAAAACATAGAGATCCTGGTCCCTATATTACTTTTGATAATGCTATTTTAGCATGCAATCAAAAAGGGAACGGTTGGCACCTGATGACCAATGCTGAATGGGCGGCTTTGGCGCTGTGGTGTAAAAAGAATGGCTTTATGCCACGTGGGAATAATTATTATGGCAAAGATGTCGGTGTAAATTCTGAAAAAGGTGTTGTAAGTTATTTTTATAATCCTACTACCGTAGGCAGGGTATTAACCGGATCAGGGCCGTTGCCATGGACTCATGATGGGACACCGTTCGGTATATATGATCTAAACGGCAATGTGTGGGAATGGGTAGGAGGCTTGAGGCTTAATATTGGTGAAATACAAATTCTTGAGAACAATAATGCAGCAGATGGTACCAAAGACCAAAGTGCTTCTAGTACAGAATGGAAAGCGATTTTGCAAGATGGTAGTCTTGTTGACCCAGGTACAGCGGATACACTGAAAATAGATTCACCTGTTGCAGGCGATGGAGTAGATGCAAATAATCTTGGAGCTCCAAAATTCAATACAGTAATTGCAAACAGTATGAA
>NZ_AVAF01000134.1 GCF_000445185.1 Thermoanaerobacter sp. A7A | reverse complement strand
GGCCAGGACTAGAGGAAGGGAATTCAGGTATTGAAGACAGATCAAGATTTTTAAACATAGAAGAATAAAAGTCTATTTTAGACTGGGAAGTAAAGAGTTCAGGTATATTTAAAAGTAATTGAAGCTGGTACATGTAGGATTTCCTCCTCCTTAAAAAATATTTTCATGCTGTATATATAATAATTCGACAAATGGTAGGTGAAATCCTACATAAAAGATAAAAAATTCAAGAGTGATAGAAAAAAAGTATGTCTCCAGAATCGCTTAAATGAAGGCTTTTGAATTTTGCACAAGTCTAGAATATTAAAGAAGTGCCTTTAAGTTTTTGAGGGGTATAAAAAATGAATTTTTTATGCTCACAGGAGGAGTTACTTTCTTCTTATAAACGATGTAATGAAATAGGTATTGACCCTTCGATAACCACGCCACTAAGTATAATGCGAGTAGAAAAATTGATGAATTAAAAAGGTATAAGATTAACGTGAAATTTACCCGTTTTAGATGTTTACTTAACAATTTATTTCTATAATACTTTATAGAGGTTTTGGAAAAGGTATAAAGATTTTGGGAAGGGGTTACTGATAAATGGAAATATTAAGTGTAGAAAGCCTAGCAAAGAAGTATGGCAAAAAAACCGCATTGCGTAATGTAAACATAAAGGTACTAAAAGGAGAAATTGTTGGATTTATAGGGCCAAATGGAGCGGGGAAAACCACTTTTATAAAATGCATCACCGGATTATTAAAACCCCAAGAGGGGAGTATAAATTTATTTGGGTACAATTTATTTCAACACTATGGGAAAGTGATGAAAAATGTTGGGCTTCTTTTAGAACCTGCGTTTTACGATTATCTAACTGCTTTTGAAAATTTAAAAATTTTGATGAAAGTAAGTGGGAATTATGACCTGAAAAAAATTGAGGAAGTAATGGAGTTTGTAGGATTATGGGAAGTAAGAAACAAATATGTAACCACCTTTTCTTTTGGAATGAAGCAAAGATTAGGTTTAGCACAGGCATTAATGAATGACCCTCAATTTTTAATTTTAGATGAGCCAACTGTAGGACTAGACCCAGTGGGTGTAAATGAACTAAAAGAAAAACTTCGTTATTTAAGCAGGGATAAAGGAGTAACTATTTTATTTTCAAGTCATCAGCTCTCAGATGTAGAAGAAATATGCGATAGAGTAGTTTTAATAAAAGAAGGTAGCATTTTATACAATGGTAGTATTAATGACATAACAAGTCAAAAGGAATATCATGTAATTCTTTCTACTGATAAAGTTGATTTAGAGTCTTTTAAAGAAGAAATAATGAATGGCCTTGTTAATTTTGAAGATACAGTTTTGATTGTAAAAGATAGGGAAATTTTAGGAAGAATTTTAAGGAAACTTTTCATACAAAATATTGATATATTAGATATTAATATCAAAAAAGGAAGTTTGATAGAACTATTTTATGAAGAAGGGATGAAACAACAATGAGAGGATTTTATTACATAGAAATGTATAAATTGCTCAAAAGAAAAGATGTGTTTTGGTCATTGTTAATATCTTTTTCTGTTCCTCTACTTTTAGGACTGCTAATTTTGACAGGAAGTGAAATTGTGCAAATAGGTGGTGAGAAATTTTCGGCCTTCCAATACGCTGCTATGATGTTTGAATTTCTGAAATTCCTATTTTTCTTTTATTTTATATTCATAATTTTTGCAGCTTCAACATTTTCAGGAGAATTAGAAAAAGGCAATATAAATTTACTACTTATAAGAGCTAAAGATAGAAAAGAAGTTATTATATCAAAATACATCGCTCTTATCACTATTTTATTAATTTTTTTAGTAGTTATTACATTTTCAGGGATAATAAGCTATTACATTTTTCTTTATAATACAAAATTTGCAACCCATGAATTTTTAGGAAAGGATTATTTGAAATTTTTATATACAATTACCCTTTCAGTGTTTGAGATTATTTTGATAATAACAATTACTATGTTGTTGTCATTGTTTTTTAACAATTATAAAACTATACTTCTCTCAATAGGGACTATAATTTTGTTAAAAGTTTTAGAAAATGTAAAAGAAATTAAACGGTTCATCCCAACTTATTTAGCAAATATGGATGCATGGATGAGTACAGCTAAAACAGAACACGAACTTTTTATTAAAGTTATACAAAATATTGGATTTCTCAGCCTGTACATTTTAATAATTTTTGTTATAGCTATTCGTTACTTTTATGAAATGGACATAAAAAATTAAATAGGAGGGCTGCTACTCTCTTCGCCCCCTGGTGTCAAGGATACGCTACGCCGGGCTTTTGCCCGTGCTTGACACCAGGGGGCTCCAGCAGCTATTAAAAACTAACGGTGGTGATAAAGGTCATTTTATTGAAGTAACCTTATTCTTCGCTTTTTTTGG
>NZ_AVAF01000133.1 GCF_000445185.1 Thermoanaerobacter sp. A7A | reverse complement strand
AAGTCTCCTTCGATAAGGCTCAGGAAGTTCTAAAACTGCTGTCGCATCTTTCAAATCCTTCTTCTAAAATCTCCATTGCTTTAGGAGCTTTATCTCTATATTCATCTAATACTTGATTTAATAGCATCCTTGCTGTTCTGAGATCTGGTGCTTCAAAATAGGCTTTAGTTTGGCATGTAATTCTTTTTGTAAAGCCCTTGGAGTCTTATCAAGAATATTTCTCATAAAATGTGTTTGGCACCTTTGCCAGGTAGCTCCCTGGAAATGTCGATGAATTGCTTGCACAAAGTGCAAAAAGGTAATGCAAAATTTCAGAATCTATGGAATATTGTATTGAGCCATTTTTCATCTCTTTTCAGTCAGAGGATGACTCAATTCCTTTTTGTTAATATTTGCCTTAATACTTCTATTACCACTATACTTGGTACAGTCCATTGGAAAAGGTTAAGTTGTTCATATATAAAAAACTTTATAGCCCATATAATTATGGAAATAAATATACTCTCCCAAAATACAATAGCCGTTTCTTTAAAAACTTCTTTTTTGTCATAATTATAATATCCTATCAATATATACCTTAATAAAATAAGTATCAAATAACCTAAAAAATATCCAAAAATTAAAGGTATTAAAAACGCAAATAATCCTTTAAAAGAAAATGTCATTCAATACCAACTCCTTCAACAATTGCTAACTAATAACAAATATTATCCATTAATTCTAATTATTTTAATAAAGCAGATTGATTGGAGAAACTGTATAAATTAATATCCCTACCATCCCACATTATGAACAAAATGGCTTGCAAAATCAATGTCATAATTTATTGAAGCAGTTACTACCATTCCATATTCCTATTTATTATGTGCCTATCAGCAATTCTTGTGCCTATAGCTACGGGAGAAGTACCATCTATAGCAGCTTGGTCAAAAATATTTTCTGCAAAAGCAGCTTTTATAGCAGCATAACCCTTCTGGCTTCCAACTATAACTTCAGAGATGATATTTCCAGCAGTTAGAAAATCCTTATTAGTTTGATGAAAAGTCTTAACTGCAACGTCTCAGACTTTCATCTTCTCACTCCTTTCGTGTTATATGTTTAGTTTCTCACACCATTTCAATAAATCGGTATTTTTTAGTTAACTTTAGTTATTTTTATTTTTTATAGAAAAATAGTTATTGTACACTATAAACCCTATATAAATATTTTTTACAATTTTAAACATATTCTAAACCATAAAGGAGAATGCATAATGCCTGTAAATGTGGAATTGACAGAACGTGACAAAAAACTTTTGGAAATGGTGGCAAAACTGAGCATGATAAAAGTAGAAAACTTTCTTAGCAGGTAATAAAGAAGTTGTGGTTTTAATTCTGAACGACATATAAAAGATTGCAAAGATAAAGAACTATTTAATGCTGGCACAGTACAGATATAAAAAAGCGACGGAAATAGAGATATTGTGTTTAGAAGAACAGGAAGAAATGTTTAGAGAGATGTTTCCTGAGTGCAGTATAAAGACTATAGAAATGCAAAAATGAAAAATAATACCTCATAGAATAATATACGAAGTTTTGGAAGAAGAAAAAATTGTAAAAATCTATAGAATGTGGACGCACTATGAATGAAAATAACATAATGTGAGGCAGGCTCAAAGCCTGTTTTTTTATGTAGGCAAAAACCTCAAAAATATAGAAGATAAGCATAGACATTTGGTTTCTTTAAATTTTTATCTCATATTTGAAGATTTAAGAAAAGCCAAATCTATATGCACAGCTCTTGTTTTTACACTGTGAAACAGGGGCTTAAATTTTGTTTATCAATAAAGCAAGCAGATATAAAGCCTATTTTTCACAAAGTCAAGAGGAAATAACTATTAAGAATTATTAAATAGATAGATTTTATAAGCCAAAGTTAATATAAATTTAACAAAAAATCTCATGGAAAAACTAAACTTAATAAAGAATTTACCGAAATAAATAGTATAAAATTACACAAAAGGATGGTTTTATATGAAATTCATACCTCGAGAAATAAAAATAAAAGATAAAATATTAGTTCTTCCATACGATCAATATCCTATTGATGAAAGTGCGGAAGGATTTTTTATACTCGACTTTTCAAGAAAATTTGAAGACCCTGACCTATCTAAACTTCCGGCTTTACCTATCAAAGTTTCTTCAAAACAGGAAAAATATCTAATCAAAAAATATAACGTGATACTGGGGGAGTTTAAAGACATATGATAAACATAAATTTTAAAACGAATTACAAGATTTTACACTTTACAAATGAAATAGGCAAATATATGGCAGGTGGCATAGCGACATACATAGACCAGTTATACAAATACCATATGGAGGATGCAGGATTTGTTCACTTTTATGATGATGAGACACTTACTGACATAAGAATAGAATCATATCCCGGCATAAAAGACATATTATCAGTTTCATACAAAGAAATAGGAAGATTAAAAGAGTTAAACTTCCAAATAGCCGTAGTCCACTTTTACGGCTTAAGTTTTATAGCAGATGAAGAAATACTAGGAGATAAAAAACTGGTATATGTGGTACACTCAGTTCCGACGACAGAACCATACACATCAGACGACCCTTTTGGAGGCAATTATCAAATACAGAAAGACTTTGAAACATTAGCTTATAGAGCAGATGCAATAGTTTGCGTGTCAAAGGCAGAAAGAGAAAAATTAAAAACGCTGTATTCCGAACTAGAAAACAAGATTTACGTTATACACAATGGAATGGAATTTGACAGCGCAGATAGTATAAAAAGAAGCATAAAACCAACCAGAAGAAACTTTGGCTTTATAGGAAGGCTTGACTATAGAAAAGGACTTTTAGAATGTATAAAAGCATTTAAAAAAATAGATGGAGAACTTCACATTGCCTGTGACAATCAGGATCCTTTTTACTTGAGCACAATACTTAACTATATTGAAGCTGCAGAAATGCAAAAGAAAATACACTTTTATGGATGGTGCCATGGCGAAAGGAAAAAAGCATTTCTAAACTCACTTGATGCCCTTATAATTCCTTCGCTTTATGAGCCTTTTGGGTATGTAGTGCTGGAAGCAATAAACACAAAAACTCCAGTAATAACAAGCAGAAACGGGGGAATTTCTGAAATTATAGGGGATTACAAATACACCTTTGACCCTTATGAAGAAGGAGAAATAGAAAAAGCAATAAAGACATTTCAGGAAGATACAGAAGAAGAAATAGAAAAAGAAATGGGAAAACTTTGTAAAAGAAAAGAAATTTTCACAGCACAGAAAATGATAGAAAAGTATACAGATTTATTAAACTCTCTCTTATAACGTAAATTATACGCCAAAACACTGGCGTGTAATTAATAAATTCAATACAAACTCAGAAAGGGAGGTGAGATATGTAGATTTTCTTATTGACCGTACAACAAAAGAAAAATAAAATAAGGGAGAGGAGAAAATGTATGCATTAGAAACAGGAGGAAGTTATAAAACCTCGGCAATTTCTTCAAAACAAAGCGGATACCTATCAAAAGGCTCAAGAGGAGAAGACGTAAAGGCAGTACAGCAGGTATTAAACAAACTGGGATATTCTACAGGTGGAGTTGACGGCATATTTGGTAAAAACACGGATGCAGCAATAAAAGCCTTTCAAAAAGCGAATGGACTCACCCCAGATGGAATAATAGGGCCCCAGACACTTAAGGCGCTGATAAAAGCAGCAAACAGCATATCAAGTGGAAGTACAACATCTGTACAGCAAAAAACCAGCACATATACAAAGCCTGCAAGCACATCATATACAGCTCAAAACACTGCAAACTCATACAGGACAGGTATAAATGCAAACAAAACATATCAAAATAGTAGCACAACTCCTGTAATATACGACAAAAACGGAAGCACAACTCCCATAATAGCGGGGAGAAGCAGCACACCCAAATTAAACATACTGGCAGGACAGATAAATGGGAGCACAATACCTCAAAACTACAAAATCTATGACAAAAATGGGAATATAATAACAAATCAGCAAAACACAAATGCCATAACAGTAGCGAAGAACTTTGGAAAAGGAATGGGAGATGCTGTAGTAGGTACATTAAAAGGAGTATGGACAATAGCAACACATCCGGCAGAGACAGTACAAGGAATAGCCTATGTAGCAACACATCCAGCAGAGACAGTAAACACAATAAAGAATGAAGCAATAAAGACATACAACAAATTCAAGACAGGAGATGCAAATACAAGAGCAAAGATAGCAGGAAGAGTAGTAGGAGAAATAGCTATAGGATTAGTAGGAACAAAAGGTTTAGACAAAGGGATAAAAGCAGCAAAAGAAGCAACAGTAATAGCAGGAACTGCGAAAACTGCAGAGACAGCGGTAGATATAACAAAAGCAGGGAAAGCAGCAGGAGTTGCAGAAAAAGCAGTAGGGAAAATCTCTAAAGTTGTACCCAAAATAGAGTCAACTTCTGTAAAAGAAACTGCCATATCTCCATCAAAACTTGCACAAATGGCTCAAGGTAAGCCTCCATATCCTGGTATAGACAGATTTAGAGATATAACATTGAAAGAAGGGAAGATAATATATAGAGGAGAACCTAATGGTACAGAATTCTTTACTACAGAAAGTGCTATAAGAAGGTCGGAAGGT
The DNA here is from genome assembly GCF_000445185.1 of Thermoanaerobacter sp. A7A. Lineage (GTDB taxonomy): Bacteria > Bacillota > Thermoanaerobacteria > Thermoanaerobacterales > Thermoanaerobacteraceae > Thermoanaerobacter. The sequence continues at coordinate 3,791 of NZ_AVAF01000133.1, read as the reverse complement.
GATGCAGAAAAACTATTTAAAGGGCTACAGGTAGAGAAACATAGAGAAAAAGGATACAGAAAAGTAATGGTAGGATATAAAGTTACAAAAGATACAAAAGCAGCCTTTGGCATTGCAAAAGCAAATGTAAAACATGGAGAAGGAGGGTTACCTCAAATATTTGTACCAAATGTAAAAGAGTTAGAGCAAAAAGGGATACTGGTACCTGTAAAAGAAATACCACTTAAAAATTACAAATAAGGAGAGGTAAAAATGATAGATTTAAAAACAGGGGAGATAATAGTAAACTCAGATTTAATATTATCACCAAAATTAAGTCTTGAAGAATTCAAAAAAACAAGATATTACACTGGACAGGATGAAAAAATGTATATGGAAATAGATGGACTCCATAAAATAGATAACCATGACTTTTACATTAGTTTGTATTTTAAAGATTCCTTCTTAAAAGAAGTTTCCCTGATGATATATAGTCCACTTATAAAAGAATGGGATGAAGAACCAAAGAGGAAAGAAATACATGATGAATATTTAAAAAGTAAAGGAATAAAATTAGAACGCAAATGGGATGAGGAAAATTATAAGGCAGATGTAGCAGAGTTTGACTGGGGAGAAATTGTATCATATTTTGAAACAAAAGGTTATACAAGCGATATACTTATTATTTACAAGTAGCATATAAAAGAAATAAAAATAGTGTAAATACAAAAAAGTTAGGAGAAGTTGTAAATTAGATTAATCTGCCAGTACAATCCTGGCAGATTTTTAACCTATAGAGTGAAAAGACCATATCTTATACAATAAAAATGGTAAAATAGAAAATAAAGTAGAAACGAAATAAATACTTTAAAAATTAACAGGATGAACTGCAGAGACAGCGGTAGATATAACAAAGACAGGGAGAGCCGCAGAATTAGCAGAAAAAGCTGCAGTAACGGAAGTAAAAGAGGTAACAACACAAACTGTTGAAAAAACTACATTTAAAGAAATAAAAGAAGTTGCGAAGTTTTTAAAAGAAAGTGGAGTAGATAACCCTAAAGTTAGACGGAATATAATTGAAGCCTTTAATCCGGGTGCAAAAGTGGTAGTTTTGGATAGTGACACGTTAGCTTACAGATATTATGGTGGTAATTCTAATCCAAGAGGGCAGTGGTTAACAACAGAACTTTTAAAAGATCCTGTAAATCAATTAGCTTTACCGCCAGGGAATAAAGCAGAAAATATACAGCAATGGATAATTCCTAAAGGTACAAAAGTATTAAAAGGAACAGTTGCACCTCATTGGGGTAAACTTGGTGGGGCTCCTCAGATATTCATACCAGATCCTAAAATACTGAAATAGATGAGGTGAATATAATGGTTTTAAAGAGAAAAGTAAGATACGAAATTTCAGATTTAATAGAAGAAATAGATGCAGTATTGCCAAAAGTAAATAAAGAACTTGAGAATAGAAAGCAAGGGATACCTGGATACGGAGAAATAGACGAATTGGAAGCAATAAAAGAGGAATTGGAGGAAATAAGGAAAATGGCAATAGAGAATAAACTACCACCGAAAGGAGAGAGATGGGTAAAATATGCATGGTATTTCACACATGAAAATTGGAAAATTGAACCTTCAATAGAAAAAGAATTATGGGATATAGCAGATATATATCACAGGAAACTAAAAGAATAAAATTTTTCTGTGTAGTACGGATTAAATATTTAGTTAAAAAGCTAAAAGGGGATGAGGAATATAGCGAAACCTTAAAAATAGTAAAAAAATAAACAGAAATGTGGTGAGACAAAATGAATGTACAAGAATTAAAAGAAAAACTAAAACAGGCAGGAGTAATAGACGTTTACTGGAGTATACCTGGACATCTCATTCCTGGTGCTGATTGGTGGTTAGAACAAAACAATGATGGAACATGGATAATGTATTACCAAGATGAGAGAGGGAATAAAGACATAATAAAAACTTTTACATCAGAAAAAGAGGCTTGTGAATTTTTCTATAACTATGTAACTATAAGATATGAAAAAGCAAAGCCGTATATAGGTAAGGGAAAAGATTTATAAAACTCGGCACCATAGTTTTAAGCTATGGTGCTATTTTAAAAAACTTCAATATGAAAAGTGGGAAGACTGAGAGGACGAGAAGATATTTGCCTAAAGAAAGGGAGTATCAAAGGAGCGACGAAAATGATAGATTTAAAAACAGGGGAGATGGTAGTAAACTCAGATTTAGTATTATCACCGAAATTAAGCCTTGAAGAGTTTAAAAAAACAAGATATTATACAGGTCAGGATGAAAAAATGTATATGGGCATAGGAGGACCTCACAAAATAGACGGAAAAGATTTTTACATTAAGTTGTGTTTTGAAAATTCCCATTTAAAAGAAGTTTCACTTTCAATGGACAGTCCCCTTATAAAAGGATGGAATGATGAACCAAAGTTAAAAGCCATCCATGATGAATATTTAAAAAGTAAAGGAATAAAATTAGAACACAAATGGGATGAGGGAAATTATAAGGCAGATGTAGCAGAATTTGAATGGGGGAAAATTGTATCAGATTTTGATTCAAAAAGTTATACAAGCAATATAGTTGTTATATACAAATAAACGTTGAATTAGACTAATCTGCCAGGATAGTCCTGGCAGATTAGTTTATCAAATGAAAAGACTGTACCTTAATATAATATAAATTAGTAAAATAAACAGTAAGAACAAAAGCAAAATAAAAATACTAGTAGATTGTAAAGGTAGCAGATGCAGCAAAAGCAGAGAAAGTAGTAGGAGTTGCAGAAAAAGCCATAAAGAATGTTTCTTCAAGTGCTGAGAAAGTAGAAGCAACAACTGTAAAAGAAGCCACTTCAAGCTCATCAAAAATTGCCTCAAAATGGCTTGATAAAAATTGCAAATATATATGGCCACCAAATGATGGATTTGAAGGTACACCGGTGAAGAAAGTATTCAAACCGGGAGAGAGATTTGATAGGTATGGTTATGAAAAAACAGGTAAATTTGCGGCACCAGTAGGTACACCATTTGAAATGAGGTCACTGCCTCCAGAAAATAGAAAATTACCATACAATATATATGAAGTAATAAAGCCATTTGAAGCCTTGGAAGGCAAGACAGCACCATGGTTTGACCAGCCAGGTGGAAGTATACAGTACAAAATGCCAAAGACGATAAAAGAATTAATAAATGAAGGATATATAAGGGAGGTAAAAGTAAAATGAATGTACAAGAATTAAAAGAAAAACTAATACAAGCAGGAGTAATAGACATTTGGTGGAGTATACCAGGACATTTTGAGCTTTTTGGTATCTTTTGGTTAGAACAAAACAATGATGGAACATGGATAATGTATGACCAAGATGAAAGGGGAAATAAATATACAATAAAGATTTTCACATCAGAAGAAGAAGCATGTGACTTTTTTTACAATTATGTAACTAAAGAATATGAAGAAGAAAAACCTTATATAGGTAAAGGAAAAGATTTGTAAAACTTGGCACCATAGCTTTAAAGCTATGGTGCTATTTTAAAAGAAACTTCAGTATAAGGAAAAGTAGGGAAGATCGGAAGGAGCGAGGCAAATATTTGTACCAAATCCAGAGGTATTAAAGGAAGGCAAGAATACATGGTACTTAAAAGGAACAAGTTATACGAAGTAAGAGAACTAATAGAAGCAATAGATGATGTAATGCCAGAGCTGGAGAAAGAGATAGAAAACAGGAAAAAATGCATACCATGACATGGAAAAATAAGCCAACTTGAGTTTATAAACGGGAGGCG
>NZ_AVAF01000132.1 GCF_000445185.1 Thermoanaerobacter sp. A7A | reverse complement strand
TGTCCAAAAAGCTTGGCGAGCTTCGCTGGACACAAGCAGATCTTGCACGAAAGACGGGAATACGCCCTAGCACAATCAATGAAATGTATCATGAAATTATTGAGAGAGTCAATCTCGAGCACTTAGACTTAATCTGCGAAGCACTTGATTGTGATCTTTCTGAAATATTGGTGCGTATCCCCAACGAAGTACCCAAACTGGGTAATCGCTCTCGTGCGGGGGAAACAAAAACTGAAGATGAATGAAAAGGTGTTGCAGCACCTATTCATCTACCGATGGCGCCTCTTGTGGGGCGCTTTTCCCTTGCCATAAAAAAGTACCTTCACTGTCGGCCACTCCAAAGTTTATTCCGGGATATTTCTCTGTGAGGCTCTTACCGGTCTGAATAAGGCTCTGGCTTTCATAGCTTTTTGTTACCTGGAGCCATTTGCCATTTTTGCCTTGCTTCAGTAGGTAGAACTCCTGCAGCTCTGACATCCGTATCACCTCCCTTCAAGTGAAGTGGGAGGACCTTTTTATGACTTCTATATATTGTCATTTCTCAAATTAATTTAGCCAAAAATCAAAGAAATTTCTCAGATTAAATAATCTTGTGATAAAATTAATGCTAAAGGAATTTGAAAAATTTTTTTAAAATTCCTTTAGCATTAATTTTAATTGGAGAGGTTACTTATGCAAATAATTTTCCATGTTGATAACATTGAAGAATATTTACATAAAGGTAAAGATTACAATTTTCCTGATCCACCAGATAGATTTCCTTATCCCGATTGCAAGTGTAGAGTAAAACTAAAAAAGCATGGGTTTTATTACCGTTACTATTTAGACGGATCCAACTGTGTAAAAATAGCCATAAGAAGATAATATATGCCCTGTGTGTAAAAGAACTCTTTCCTACCTTCCCGATTTCTGTATTCCTCATTTTCAGTATTCTTTCAATATGATTGTAAAGTCTTTAAAAGAGACACTTACAAGAGAAAAAACTCTCAGTTCTTTCATAAGTGACTTAAAAAGAAACTTTCCCACCATACTATTTTCAAGACAGCATATATATTTTTACACCAAAAGGATAATGAATAATTTAAGTTTTATCATATACGGATTAAGGCAAATAAACCCTTACATAAAATTATCCGAGGTTAACTTGCAAAGAGAGAGGGCCAGAGAGATTTTGGACATTAAAGCTT
>NZ_AVAF01000131.1 GCF_000445185.1 Thermoanaerobacter sp. A7A | reverse complement strand
TGTGAGAGGACGGCGGTTAGTCACCGCCTCCTACTCGATTTGATATTGGTAGCCCCAAGGGGACTCGAACCCCTGTCTTCGCCGTGAGAGGGCGATGTCCTAGGCCGCTAGACGATGGGGCCAGAATGGCTGCCGAACTAGGACTCGAACCTAGACTAGATGATCCAGAGTCACCTGTGCTACCATTACACCATTCGGCAGCGCCTCGACGAAAGTAATTATAACATAGGTTTTATAATTTGACAATACCCCTCACATTTTTTTAAATTTTGTTTAATTCTTAAAATTTAATTTGATTATTTACAATTCTGTGTAAATGATTTATAATTTTTGTGGAGCTACATACTGTATACAGGGAGGGAAAATTGATGGCACATTATATTACTGATGAATGTATAAGCTGCGGAGCTTGTGCGGCAGAATGCCCGGTAGATGCTATCCATGAAGGGGATGGAAAATACGAGATTGACCCTGATACTTGCATTGACTGTGGTGCTTGTGAAGCTGTGTGTCCAACTGGTGCTATAAAAGCTGAATAAATTTGAAAAAAGCCTCACTTTGTGGGGCTTTTTACATTTCAATTGACTAAAGCTATTTAAAGTGATAAAATCTTACTAAATTAATTTTGCGATGAAGGAGGAGTCATAAGTTATGGGGTTAGTATATGTGAATGGAGAATTTGTAGACAGTGAAAAAGCTTCAGTCTCGGTTTTTGACCATGGCTATCTTTATGGGGATGGTATTTTTGAGGGCATAAGGGCTTATGATGGAGTTATATTCAAACTTGATGAGCACTTAAAAAGGCTTTATAGTATGGCAAAAGCTCTTCTTCTCGACATTCCTATGACGATGGAGGAGATGAAAGAAAAAGTTGTTGAAACGGTAAGAGTTAATAATTTAAGGGATGCCTATATAAGGCTTGTAGTATCAAGAGGAAAAGGTGATTTAGGCCTTGACCCATATAAATGTCCTAAACCTACTGTTGTTATAATTGCTGATAAGATTACTTTGTATCCTGAATCTATGTATCAAAACGGTTTAAAAATTATTACTTCTACTTATAGAAGAAATTCTATTCAGGCTTTAGATCCCCAGATAAAGTCATTAAATTATTTAAACAATATTCTTGCAAAAATTGAAGCAGTAAAAGCAGGGTATCCTGAAGCTCTTATACTAAACCAAGAAGGATATGTAGCTGAATGTACTGGTGACAATATTTTTATAGTTTCAAATGGCACCTTGTATTCTCCTCCTTCGACAGTAGGAGCATTAGGAGGAATTACAAGGGCTACTGTAATTGATATAGCAAAGCAATTAGGAATCCCTTTTGAAGAAAGGTATTTTTCCTTGTTTAACGTGTATACTGCAGATGAATGTTTCTTGACAGGTACAGCTGCTGAAGCAATACCAGTGGTAGAAGTAGATCATAGGGTAATAGGAGATGGAAAACCTGGTCCCATAACGAAAAAGATAATAGAAGAGTTTAGAAAACTTACTACTGCTTTAGGAACAAAGGTTTATGAATAAGAATTGCATGGATGACTTCCATGCAATTTCTTATAAAGAAGGGATGATTTTTATGACTGAAAAGCTTTTTTATGAAAATAACTATGTTACCTAGTTTGATGCCAACATCATAGATAAAAGGAAAACCCACGATAAATGGGAGTTAGTGTTAGATAAAACTTATTTCTATCCTGAAAGTGGTAGACAACCGAGTGATACAGGGATAATTGATGGCTTTAAAGTTTACAAAGTATATGAGGAAAATGATGTAATATACCATGTAGTAGATAAATGTGTCAAAATTACTTGAAGAGAATAAAGAGGTTAAAAAAGAAGTTAATATTTTGAAAGAAAACAGAGGTATTAAGGGTTTTTGACGGAAAAGGCGGAGGAAACGCTTATATTTGTCAAGGTGGAGGCTCCCCAGACAGATTAGAATTAGCAATGGACAAGGCGTTGAGTATTGTTATAGGCGAAATAAATAAAATGTAAAAAATTTTAAAATTTTAGCAGGAAATTTATAACATATATAGAATATATTATAATAAATATTTAAAATGGGGAGAGTAGGGAGATGGGTGTAGTAAAAAAAGTAGATGAAGAATTAAAACGAAGCATGGAGAGTATTAAGGAAAAAATAAAAAGTGACGATATCTTGAATAGGATACTAACTAATGAAGCTGGACAGGTAAATGAGGGAGAAAATGATTGGAAAGTAGAGTGTGGACGAGAAATTGTAGAAATTTATAAGAAATTGGTTAATATAGTAGATAAATTAAGGGTTGTTTCTTAATAAAGCCTATTGTAATTTTTGTATTATGATGGTAAAATTGTATATACGAACTCTCAAAAAAGGGGTAAACAAAATGAAAAGTAATGAAGCATTAGAAAGACAGATAAGTGTTTTGAGGAAAGAACTGGATAACCTCGTTACTAAGGAAGAGATTGACTATGAAAAAGTGCTTGATATAAGTCGTAAACTGGATGATTTGATTGTTTCATATATAATCAACAAAAAAGATAGGTATTCCACAGTTGGAAACTATATCTAAAGCCTTTTAAGAAACAAGGGCTTTTCTTTTTTTGTTATTATATTGCTATGATTGCACCATTACAATTGTATGTTATAATATAACTATCCTACATACATTTATTGGAGGTGGAAATATGGAACAAAACAATGTTAAAAAAGTAGTATATGGGGCTTTTATGATGGCATTGGTTACTATTGGTACTATGGTAATTCAGATACCCACTCCGGCTACAAAAGGCTATATAAACGTAGGCGATTCTTTTATATTCTTAAGTTCTGCTTTATTTGGCCCTGCAATGGGATTTGTAACTGGAGGCATTGGTTCTGCTCTTGCGGACTTATTATCAGGTTATGCATATTGGTCGCCATGGACCTTTATAATTAAAGGGATAGAAGGGTTGATTGTTGGACTTATGTATAAAAAATATACTAAGGAATATTTAAAAGTTGTATCTCTTATAATAGGAGCTTTATGGATGGTGTTAGGATACTATATAGCAGGAGGAATCATGTACGGTTTTAAGGCTTCCTTAGTTGATGTGCCAAGTAATTTAGTGCAAGGTTTTGCAAGTATAATAATAGGGTATATTTTGATACGTTTGATATCTCGATTGGAACTATTTAACAAAGTGTAGCAGGGTTTTTTAAACCTTGCTTTTTTTTATGTAAAAATATATCATTATATAGGAAAGAGAAATTGAGGTGATGAGAATGATTGATACATTTTTATTTGACTTGGACGGGACATTGCTTCCTGTCGATACGGATAAGATGTTAGATGAATACTTTTTAAGTCTTACAAAAAAGCTTTCTCCTCTATTTGACCCCCATTTTTTATTTAAAAGTCTTTATAGTGCCAGTATGGACATGATAAATAATTTGGAACCCAACAAAACCAATGAAGAGGTGTTTTTTGATTCTTTTTTAAAAAAAGTCAACTATCCAAAAGAGGAATTGGATGTACTTTTTGAAGACTTTTATTTAAATGATTACAAAGAGTTAGGAAAAAATATTAAGCCCAATGAATACGTCAAGAAATCCTTAGAAATTTTGAAAGAAAAAGGCTATACACTTGTTTTAGCAACCAATCCTGTATTTCCAAGAATTGCAATTTTAGAGAGGCTTAGATGGGCAGGCCTTAATGAAAGCTATTTTGATTTTATAACTACTTATGAAAATATGCATTTTTGTAAGCCCCATATACAATACTATGAAGAGATATTAAAAGTTATAAATAAAAAGCCGGAAAATTGTTATATGGTGGGAAATGATGTGGAAGAGGACTTGATAGCTTTTAAGTTGGGTATGAAGACTTTTTTGATTGAGGACTATATGATAAATAGAAATTCAAAAGATATAGTAGCGACACAAAAGGGTAGTTACAAAGATTTATATGAATTTGTCTGTAGCTTTAAGGAGGGAGGCAAAAATTTATGAAAGTCACAGTGTTAGGGTGTCATGGACCTTTCCCTGGGCCTTATGGGGCTACTTCCGGATATTTAGTAGAAGAGGAAAATACTCATATTTTACTGGACTGTGGCAGTGGAGTAATAAGCAGATACCAAAGGTATTACGAGTTAAATAAATTAAAATACATAATTTTGTCTCATTTGCACTCTGATCATGTGGCAGACATGATGGTTTTAAGATATGCTCTTGATATTATGGAGTCAAGAGGCATGATAACTGAACCTGTGAATGTATATTGTCCACAAACACCAGAAAATGTTTTTGAAGATTTTAAGTTTAAAGATGTTTTTAATTTACACATTATAAATGAAGAGGCTACTTTAAATTTAGAGGGAATAGAGATTTCTTTTAAAAAGATGACGCATCCTGTAGAGACTTATGCTGTGAAGATGAAAAAGGGAGAAAAAATCTTTGTATATAGTGGTGATACCACCTATAATGAAGATTTAATATCTTTTGCAAATAAAGCTGATTTATTCCTATGTGATGGAAATTTCTTGACAGGAATGCAAGGACCACACTTAACTGCTGCGGAAGCTGCTGAAATTGCTAAGAAAGCCGAGTGCAAAAGACTAGTTTTGACTCATTTGTCACCGCTTATTTCTATCAAGGATTATTATGATGAAGCAATTAAAGTCTTTGGAAATACAGAAATTGCAAGAGATTTTGAAGTTTATGTGATATAAAATGGAATTTCCATTTTTATATCTTACTGTAGCTCTTTCTTTAGGAATAATAATTGGAAGATATGTTTTTCATCCTTTTGCTTTTTTGCTTTTATTAGCAATTTCAGTGGCTATTTCTTTGTGGCGGTATTTGAAAAATAAAAATGTCAGTTTACTTCTTTTAATTTCTTTTATTTTTGTAGGTGCAATTTTAAGTGGCAATGCTTTTAATTCTCCCAATCCTTATCTAAAGTTTGAAGATAAATTTATAACTATAAATGGTAAGGTGTACGAGGTAAAAGAATATGAGGGATATGCTAAATACATAGTTAAACCGCCTAAATTACCTAAAGTATTGGTTACTCAATATGGGGGCAAATATCCTTCAGAGGGAGATATTGTAAGTATAAGAGGGATAATTTCAATTCCCCAAAAAGCTACAAATCCAGGAGGCTTTGACTACAAGCTCTTTTTAAAGAAAAAAGGAATTTATGCAGTTATGAGGGTGCAGGGGTATGCCGTTGACATTGTGGGCAAAGGCAATTTAAATTTTATTGAGAAGGTTATATATGCTGCAAAGCAAAAAACAGAAGTTAATTATATAAATTCAATGCCCGAAAGAGATGCTAAGTTTGTTATATCGATTTTTTTAGGAGATAAACTTGTTGACGATGAGACTTTGGGACAATTTAGGACAGCAGGTATTTCACATATTATTTCCGTATCAGGAATGCACGTAGCAATTATAACAGGTTTTATACTTTATATGTTAAGTCTTTTTAACATTAGAAGGTACAAAGTTCCTATCATTATAATTGTATTGACCTTCTATGCAATTTTAACAGGAGCAAATCCGCCAGTTATAAGGGCAGCTCTTATGGCTTCTATCGCTTTAATTGGCACTACTTATGGCAAAAAACATAATTCTATAAATTCTTTGTCTTTTGCGGCTTTTGTGATATTAATATTTAACCCTTTGATGCTGTGGGATGTAGGTTTTCAACTTTCATTTGTTGCCACTTTAGCCATTTTGTATTTCTATAAGCCGATACGAGAAAAATTATCAATGCTAAATCCCCAAATACGAGATTTAGTCGCTTTAACTCTTTCTGCTCAAATTGGCACAATCCCCTTTACCATGTATTATTATCATTATATATCCATAATTTCGCTTTTGTCCAACATTGTAATAGTGCCATTGGCGAATATAGCAGTTGTTTTGGGATTTTTATCGGCTATGATAGGGCTGATTTTTCCTCCCTTGTCCTATTTTATAAATTATATAAATATACCTGTAGTAGAAGCTATTTTGTACATAACGAAATTGTTCAATAGCTTTCCTTATGCCAGTATAAATACTATTGTTCCGCCTTTGTATGTGATTGTTTTGTATTATGGAATTTTAACAGTCCTACTTAGCAGTTTTGATAAAAAAACTAAAAAGATTTCTATTGCAATCGCCTTGACTTTTGTTATAGCAATTTTCTTTTATAATTATCTATTGCCTAAAGATTTAGAAGTGACTTTCCTGGATGTAGGACAAGGGGACAGCACGTTTGTCAGGACACCCCACGGCAAAACTTTTTTAATAGATGGAGGAGGCAAACCTTTATTTGCGACTTCTTCTTTTGATGTTGGAGAAGATCTAGTACTTCCATTTTTGTATTACAAAGGTGTTATGAAGCTTGATGGAGTATTTATATCTCATACAGATATTGACCATATCGGTGGAATAATTACTGTTTTGCAGCAGATAAAGGTAGATAAAGTTTTTATTGGAGTCCAAAAAGTTACTGATGAGAATTTTAAAAAGATGATTAAGGTTGCAAAAGAGAAAAACATCCCTGTTATTTTTCTGAAAAAAGGAGATAAGGTTGAAATAGATAATATTGAAATATACGTTTTACACCCTGACCCTCAAAATTTAATAGAGGAAAATCCTATAAATAACAATGCACTTGTTTTTAAAATGAAGTATAAAGATATGGAGTTTTTATTTACAGGTGATATAGAAAAACCGGCCGAAGAAATTTTAAAGAATTTAGACATAAAGACTGATATTTTGAAGGTGGCTCACCATGGGTCAAGTACTTCATCTTCAGAAGAATTCATTGAAAAAGCCAATCCGAAAGTATGTATTGTCCAAGTAGGTAAAAACAGTTATGGACTACCTGATGAGAGAGTGCTAAAATATCTTCAAGAGAAGGCGAAGGTATATAGGACGGATAAAAATGGAGCAATTATCGTAAAAACAAATGGAGAAAGGGCTTATATAACTACTTTTCTCAAGGAGTGAAATAATGAATTATAAAGAGTTAGTGAAGAGTTTAAAAAAAGATAAGATTGACAATGTATATCTTTTTTATGGAGAAGAGAGGTTTTTATTGTTAGATGCTTTAAAAAGGATAAAAGCAAAAATATTAATGCCTGAGACTATGGATATGAACTATGTGGTTATTGAAAAAGATAGTCCAGAAGAATGTATGGAAGCTATTATCGAAAATTGTGAGACATTACCTTTATTTTCTGATTACAAATTAGTAGTAGTAAAAAATGAAGAGGAACAGCTTTCTAAGCTAGGGGATAAAGAGTTAAAAAGACTTACGAACTATCTAGAAGAAAAAGTTACTTCTCCTCAAAGCAGCATTGTATTAGTAATTATAGGAGGAGAAAAAATAGATTTAAGGAAAAAGCTTTATAAGTTTATTGAAAAAATAGGTAAAATAGTTTATTTTCAAAGACTTTCTTTTGAAGAGGCAGTAAATTACGCCGGCTATTTTTTAAAAAAGAGTGGCAAAAAAGTAAAAAAATCTGATGTGGAATATATTGTGAAGAGCGTTGGAACGGATTTATACGCAATTGTAAATGAAATACATAAAGTGGTTTGTTATTCTGACAGTGAAGAAATAGAAATGGAAAAGATGAAAGAGGTTCTTACTATAAACCTGCAACAAAACATTTTTAATCTTGTCAATGCTATAGGAATGAAAAAAGAAAAAGAGGCTTATAAAGTTTTACACACCCTTTTAGAAAAAGGAGAAGTACCCCTTATTATATTGTCGATGATTGTAAGACAAATGAGGTTGATTACTAAGATAAAAAGCTTTGAAGGTAAATTTGGCGATAAAAAGACTATTGCATCTTCTTTAGGAGTACCATACTTTGCAGTAGAAGAGTTAATGAGACAGAGTAGACTTTTTAAAAAAGAAGAGTTGGAAAGAGCTTATAAAGAGTGTTTGAAATGTGATATTGCATTGAAATCAGGAGCAGATAGTAGTTTGGCATTGGAGGGGCTTGTAAAAAAATTGTGCAAATGATAAAAAGCGTACTTTTAAGGTACGCTTTATTCATTACTTGCTGCTGATTTTAAAAGTGCATTAAATTTTGCATAAAGTCTGGATTTTTTTCTTGCCACTGTGTTTTTATGAAGAACTCCTTTTGTGGCAGCTTTGTCCAATTCTTTGACGGCAAGTCTTAATTTTTCTTTTATTGTTTCTATATCTCCTGTTGCTAAACTTTTATTAAAGTTAGAAATAAATGTTTTGACTCTTGATTTTATCATTTTATTACGCAAAGTCCTTTTTGCGATAATAGATATTCTTTTCTTTGCAGATTTTGTGTTTGCCAAAAGTTTCACCTCCTCAATCGAATTTAATTTTACCACGAAAGAAATAGTTTTTCAAGGATTAATACATTTTCTACTTTATCACAGAGGTATAAAATTTGTCAATTTGTTTATCATAATTAGAGGAGGTGATTTGATGTTACAAACCATTATACGTTTTATTGTGTCAGCTATTGTGCTATTGGTGGTGGGATATCTTGTACCTGGCTTTAGTGTTGCAGGCTTTTGGGGAGCTCTTATTTCAGCATTGGTAATAGCTTTGTTGGGTTATATTGTAGAATTAATATTAGGAAAAGATATTTCACCAAGAAGCCGTGGTTTTGTAGGATTTATTGTTGCGGCGGTAGTGATATACGTTTCTCAGTTTATTGTTCCTACCATTCATGCAACAATAGTTGGTTCGTTGATTGCTGCTTTTGTGATAGGACTAGTTGACGCCTTTGTACCCACAGAGTTGAGGTGATGTAAATGTACAGTATAAGGACAGACCTTGCAGTAGAAGCGAGAGAATTATACAAAGGAAGAGAGATTCCAGGGGTTAGGGTGGAGGAAAAACACTTAGAGGGTATAAAGGTGACAAAGGTCAAAATTTTAAATGAAGAAGGAGAAAAAGCAATGGGGAAGCCAGTGGGGGACTATATAACTATTGAAGCCCCCGGCCTCATTGAAAGGGATTTAGATTTAGAAGAAGAAGTTGCAAAAGTTTTAGCAGATATAATTAAAGAAATAGCTAATTTGACGGAAAATACACAAGTTTTAGTAGTAGGGTTAGGTAATTGGAATGTAACTCCTGATGCGTTGGGACCTCGTGTAGTTTCCAATATTGTAGTAACAAGGCATTTAAAGGAATACGCACCTCAACAGTTTGGCGATGAAATTCGGTCTGTCAGTGCAATTTCTCCCGGAGTTTTGGGAATTACCGGAATAGAAACGGCTGAAATTTTAAAAGGAGTAGTTGACAGAATAAAACCTGACTTAATAATTACAATTGATGCTTTGGCTTCAAGAAGATTAGAGAGGCTGTCAACTACTATTCAAATTTCAAATACAGGTATAAGTCCAGGGTCTGGAATAGGTAATAGAAGGCTTTCCATTACTGAGCAAAGCTTAGGGATACCTGTAATAGCCATAGGAGTTCCTACAGTAGTAGATACGGTCACAATTGCTAACGACACCATCGAATATTTAACAGAAGAGTTACTAAAACAGACCAAAGAAGAAAGCCCTTTTTATGAAGTACTTAAGAATATGAGTCAACAAGAGAAATACAGTCTCATTCAAGAAGTTTTAACACCTTATGTACATAATCTTGTAGTCACTCCTAAAGAAATAGATTTATTGGTAAAAAATATATCTTCAATTATTTCCAGAGGGATAAATCTTGCACTACAACCTGGGCTTACGGAAAAGGAAATGAATCAATTGCTTCATTAAACATAAAGTACTAAAGCACCTCTTGATGGAATATTTATAAAATATAAAAACCAAAGAGAGGTGCTTCTTTTTGTACAGGTATTATAGTTTTTCAAAGATAAGCAGAATAATGTTTCTAATTTTGTTATTGATAAACGTTTTTCTTTATAATTGGATGACACAACCTTATAAGGGTGAATATAGACAAATAATTGGTGATTCTTTTTCAGAGGAGTATGATAAATTAGACAGTTTATTTGTAACTTCAATAAATTATACCCTGCCGATAATAGAAGTAGCATTTACTTCTCAAGGGTATACAGGAAAGGATTTAACCTTTTCCTCTTTGTTAAATGCTAAAGTTAAAGACCCTATTAATATATTGAAATTTCAACTTCCAATTTTAGCACAGATAGATTTGGAAAAAGTAAGTGCTAATAATATACAGAATAATGATGCACAAACAAATCCTCCTTCTAATAACAATGTGAATTTGTCTGATACTAATGCACAAAGTGACAAAAACACACCGCAGACACAAGGAGAGGAAGAAAAACCAGTTTCGAAAAATATAGATAATAGTAAACCCTATCTTTTGATATATCACACTCATACTATGGAAGCTTATGCTGCTACAGAAAAGAACAAATACATAGCAAGGTACGGCTATGATAGGACAGATGATTTAAATTATACTGTTGCAAAAGTAGCAGATTATCTTACGGAATATCTTAGAAAAGAAGGAATTCCTGTATTTCACGATAAAACTATCAATGATTACAACTATGACAAATCCTATGTAAACTCTTTTGCAACGGTCAGTAAAATTTTAAAAGAGTATCCTTCTATTAAGGCTGCAATTGACTTGCATAGAGATGGCTATGGTGCTGTTATGAAACCAGGGGTAGAAACTATTCCTGTTTTGAGCAATTTGCCAAACCAAGATTTTAGAAAAAAATATGTGATGGAAATAAACGGGGAAAAAGTAGCAAAAGTTTCTTTCATAATAGGTTCAAGAAGGACACCGGAAATGAAAGAAGATTGGAGAAGAAATTACGAATTTGCCAAAAGAATAAGTGATAAATTAAATGAACTTTATCCCGGCCTATCTTTAGGAGTACAGGTAAAGCCCTACAGTGAATATAATCAGCATCTTCTTGAAAAGTCGATACTGATAGAATTAGGAAGTAACTATAATACTTTAGAGGAGGCAATTGCAACTACAAAGTATCTGGCTAAAGCCATTAGTGAAGTGATAAAGCAGCAACAAGATTTTGGGCAGTGAAGACTGCTTTTTATTTTATAGCGATAAATGTTGATATTAATTTAAAAAAAGGTTAAAATAAATTACTGTAATTATCAAAGATTTAGGAGGTTTTTTATGAAATTTGCAGCAAGGATAATGGGATTGGCCTTGGCGTTTTTAATCCTCTTTAGCACTGTTTCTTATGGACAAGTAAATAATATAAAAGATAGAAAAATAGTTATTTTTATTGTAGACAGGGTTAATTTAAATGACTATGTTGCAAATGACCTTCCTAATATAAAATACCTAATGGAAAATGGTACATATGGACTTATGACGGTAAATTCTGATGGAGGCAGGACCCCTGAAAACGTGTATATGACAATTGGTTGTGGGACAAGAGCTGTAGGTTCTGAAAAAGCTTCCCTTAATTTTAACGCTTCTGAAATAGTAAATGGAGAACAAGCCTCTATAATTTTCAAAAGAAATACAGGTATTAAGCCACAAGTATTTAATATAGTAAATTTAGATTTTGCGCAAATAGAGAGAAATAACCTAACTCGAAATCACATTGTAGTACCTGGCTTATTAGGTGCTCTTTTAAAACAAAATGGAAAAACTGTTGCTGTGTTTGGCAATGAAGATACTGATGTAGAACAAAGAAGATATGCGCCTCTTATAGTAATGGATGAAAAAGGAATTGTAGATTTTGGCGATGTGAGTGATAATATTTTAAAAAGAGACCCTTTAAGCCCTTTTGGCATTATGACAGATTATAATTTGCTTTATCAAAAATATACAGAGATGAAAGAAAAACCTGACTTAACTATTTTTCAATTGGGAGATACGATAAGAGCGAATGATTACCATAAATATGCGATGGATAAAATTAATGAGAGAAATAAAAAAAGGGCTTTATACGAAGCAGATGAATTTATTGGCAAAGTCATAAGAGAAGGCAGTCCCAACACCTTATACATTGTCTTAACTCCACTTCCTCCATCTAAAGATATGGGGCAAAAGAGTTATTTAACCCCCATAATACTTTTTGGACCAGGCTTTACTAAAGGCTATGTTACTTCAGACACAACAAAAAGAGAGGGGATTGTCACAAATACAGATTTAATGCCAACAATTTTACAGTATTTTGATATTCCTATACCAACTTTTTTGACGGGACATCCCCTTTATAATTCTGGTTACAAAGGAAATGTAGACAAATTATTAGCTGAGAGTCATAAACTAGTTTTTAATTACACTTATAGGCCTATTTTCTTAAAAACTTATGTGGTTTTAGAGATAATAATTTTAATTTTTGCCCTATTAGTTTTGCTGCTTTTGAAAAAGTATGCGGTCTATTTAAAACCTCTATTGTTTTTTGTTTCTACTATTCCTTTGACTTTTTTGCTATTACCTTTGTTTAATTATACTAGCCTATCAAATAGCATCGTGGGAATATTATTTTTGACAGCAGTGGCGATTATAGCGATTCATGAAATTAACCCTTATGGTTATTATTTCTATGCTATAATAGGTTTAGTTACTTCCCTTGTTTTGCTAATTGACCTTGTGACAGGGCAATATTTGCTAAAAAATTCTTTTTTAAGCTATGACGTCATCGGAGGTGCCCGTTTTTATGGCATAGGAAACGAGTATATGGGGGTATTGATTGGAGCCGTCTTATGTTTTACTACAATGGCTTTTGAAATTTTTTCGAATAAAAAGCTGCTTTTAGCTATAACTACAATAATATACGCACTGGTATTCTACTTTATTGCAGCTCCAAGTATAGGTACAAATGTTGGAGGATCGATAACAGCCTTTGGAGCTTTTGCTGTTTCGCTGCTGCTTTTGTCTGGAAAAAAAATTAACATAAAAAATTTAATATATATTGGTGCCGGGATAGTTTTAATGCTTTTGGGCTTGTTTTACTTGGATTCTTTAAGGCCAGTTTCACAACAAACTCACATAGGACAAACTTTTGCTTTAGTAAAAAGCCACGGTATAAAATCTTTATTACAAATTTTTGAAAGAAAGCTTTTAATGAATTATAAGCTCATAAAATATTCTATATGGTCGAGAGTATTGTTGACACTTATAGGTGTTTTACTAATTCTTTTCTTCAAACCCGTTGGAGTGTTGAGTGAAATTTTCAAAAAACACT
>NZ_AVAF01000130.1 GCF_000445185.1 Thermoanaerobacter sp. A7A | reverse complement strand
GAATATGCTTTGTTGCGACGATTATAGGAAGCATTCTTGCATTGGTTTTTAATGATTCAGGAATTGTAGCGGCAGCTACAATGATGGTGTTTGTAGGACCTATGCTAATACATCTTGTTATTGATGAAATCTCTTAAAAGGTGGTTTTATGGTAAAAATGAAGGTATTGCAAATTGTAAGAAAATCAGAAGGAGGAATGAAAAAGCATTTATTATCACTGGTTAGATTGTTAGACAAAGATAAGTATGAAATTGCTGTTTTGTGCTCTTTTGACAAAAAAACTCAAGAATATCTCAAAAAATTAGGGATTGCAGTATATGACATTGACATTGGGGACGGAATTAGTTTAAAAAAAGATTACAGGACAATTAAGTTTATACGAAAGGTAGTAAATGAGTTTAAGCCAGATATTGTTCACATGCATGGGGCAAAAGCTTCATTGGTAGGAAGAGTCGCATGTTTTGCTATGCCTGTAAAAACAGTAGTGACAGTCCACAACT
The DNA here is from genome assembly GCF_000445185.1 of Thermoanaerobacter sp. A7A. GTDB lineage: Bacteria > Bacillota > Thermoanaerobacteria > Thermoanaerobacterales > Thermoanaerobacteraceae > Thermoanaerobacter. The sequence goes on along the minus strand of NZ_AVAF01000130.1, from coordinate 41,917 downwards.
TTGCAAATTACAATAATATGAGTTTTTACAAAAAGAAACTTTTATTGAGTTTAACAAAAATTCTAGACAAAAAAACCCATCAGTTTATTGCTGTCTCTCAAGCATTAAAAGATGATTTAGTTCTAAATCAAAATGTAAAAGAAAATAAAATAAAAGTGGTGTACAATTGTATTGATACCTCTTTCTACGAGGAAACAACTCTTAATTTAAAAGAAGAATTCAATTTGCCACAAGATTCTTTTATTGTAGGAAGTGTAGCAAGGCTTATACCTGCTAAAGGTGTTCAAGATTTAATAAAAGCGGCTTCAATTTTAAAAAATGTAAATGCCTACTTTTTTGTAGCAGGAGATGGCCCTTTTAGAGAAGAATTACAAAAAATGATTGATAGTTTAAATTTAAAGGACAGATTCTTTTTATTGGGGTATAGAAATGACATCCCTTCTTTCTTGAGAAATCTCAATGTATTTGTGCTTCCCTCACATGAAGAAGGATTTGGAATTTCTGTAATTGAAGCTTTAAGTGAAGGAGTCCCTGTCGTAGCTACAAAAGTAGGAGGTATTCCAGAAATTATACAAGATGGCGTTGAAGGAATTTTGGTAGAAAAAGAAAGTCCTGAAGAGTTAGCAAAAGCTATAGAGAAATTTTTGAAAGATGAGGAATTGAGAAAAAATATAAGCTTAAGAGGAAAAGAAAGTGTGGGAAAATATAGTTGCAATAAAATGATTGAAGAAATATACAAGATTTACGATACCTTGAAGGGAAGATAAAAGATGAGGCTTACAAGGACAAGAGAGAGAAAGAAACAGATTCAAAGAAAGAGACTTGTAATCTTTGCTCTTTTATTGTACATTGTTATTATGGTAGTAGGACTTGTAATAGCTGATTCTTCCTTTAATGAAATTACTACTGGAGTGAGGAAAGTAAATATATTTGGTGTATATTCAAATAGCGAAAAGGTGATCGTTAAAATTTTTGGTAAGGAGTCAGTTATTGACATAGGAGGGTTAAGCCAATACTTTAAAGGGCGATTTTGGAAATGAGGTCTAAGTCTTTAATTTTTGAGGAGGTACAAAATGTCAGAGAGGATGCAGTATATTAGAAATTTTTGCATTATTGCTCACATAGACCATGGTAAATCTACTCTTGCAGATAGACTTATTGAGAAAACAGGTTTTCTTTCTGAAAGGGAAACAGATAAGCAAATTTTAGATAATTTAGAATTAGAAAGGGAGAGAGGAATTACTATAAAGTTAAAGCCTGTAAGAATGATTTATAAAGCTAAAGATGGAAATGAATATGAGCTTAATCTCATTGATACCCCTGGACATGTGGATTTTACTTACGAGGTATCCCGAAGTATTGCAGCTTGTGAAGGGGCCCTCCTTGTAGTAGATGCTACACAAGGGATTGAGGCGCAAACCCTTGCTAATGTGTATATGGCTTTAGAACATGATTTAGAGATAGTACCTGTGATAAATAAAATAGACCTTCCTTCAGCAAATCCTGAACTTGTAAAAAAAGAAATTGAAGACGTGATTGGGATTGATGCAGAAGATGCTTTGCTTACCTCTGCTAAAGAAGGCATAGGTATAGAAGAAGTTTTAGAAGCCATTGTAAATAGAATTCCCCCTCCAAAAGGAGATGAAAATAAGCCTTTAAAAGCGCTAATTTTTGACTCTTTTTATGATAACTACAAAGGTGCAATAAGCTTTGTAAGGGTAGTAGATGGAATTGTTAAAGCAGGAATGAGAATAAAAATGTTTTCTACTGGCAAAGTTTTTGAAGTTACAGAAGTGGGTATGTTTAGACCTAACCTTTATCCAGTAGAAGAGCTTAAAGCAGGTGAAGTTGGATATATTGCTGCCAGCATAAAAAATGTAAAAGACACTCGCGTAGGAGATACAATAACAGATGCAGATAATCCAGCCGATTCTCCACTTCCTGGCTATAAAGAAGTAGTGCCAATGGTCTTTTGTGGAATTTATCCTGCGGATGGACAAGATTATGAAAATTTAAAAGAAGCTTTAGAAAAACTTCAGCTAAATGATGCGTCACTTGTATTTGAACCTGACACCTCTGCTGCCTTAGGTTTTGGATTTAGGTGTGGCTTTTTGGGACTTTTGCACATGGAAATAGTTCAAGAAAGGTTGGAAAGAGAGTACAACTTAAATCTTGTCACTACTGCACCAAGTGTAATTTACAAAGTTTACAAAACTAATGGAGAGGTATTGGATTTGGACAATCCTACAAAAATGCCGCCTCCTACGCAAATAGATCATATTGAAGAGCCAATTGTGGAAGCTACTATTATGGTGCCTACTGAATATGTAGGGGCAGTTATGGAGCTTTGCCAGGATAGACGGGGAGCATATTTAGGAATGGAATATTTAGAACAAACTCGCGTACTTTTAAAATATGAAATGCCTTTAAATGAGATAATATATGACTTTTTTGATGCTTTAAAATCACGAACAAGGGGTTACGCCTCTTTCGACTATGAGCTTAAAGGGTATAAAGAATCTAATTTGGTAAAGCTTGATATTTTAATAAATGGCGAATTGGTAGATGCTTTATCCATGATAGTTCATAAAGATAAAGCCTATGAAAAAGCGAGAAAAATTGTAGAAAAGTTAAAAGAAAATATTCCAAGGCATCTTTTTGAGATTCCAATCCAGGCTGCAATAGGCTCTAAGATTATTGCAAGAGAGACTGTAAAAGCTTTGAGAAAAAACGTTCTTGCCAAGTGTTATGGAGGAGACGTAACTCGTAAGAAAAAACTTTTGGAGAAGCAAAAAGAAGGTAAAAAGCGCATGAGACAGGTGGGAAGTGTTGAAATACCTCAAGAGGCTTTTATGTCAATATTGAAGCTAGATGATGAAAAATGAGGGAGATAGGATTATACATTCACATTCCTTTTTGTAAAAGAAAATGCTATTATTGTGATTTTAATTCTTATGCAGGCTATGATTATCTTTTTGACGACTATATTCGGGCACTACTTATGGAAATAGAATCAAATTCTACAAAAGATTATAATGTGGTTTCGGTTTATATAGGAGGAGGTACCCCTAACCTTTTGCCTCCTTCTTATATAGAGAAGATATTGAAGTCTGTATTTAAAAATTATAAAATACTTGATGGTTGCGAAATTACTATTGAAATGAATCCCGGCTTTATAACTGAAGAAAAACTAAAAATTTATAAAGACAACGGGATAAACCGAGTAAGTATTGGACTTCAAGCTTTTCAAAATAGGCTTTTAAAATATATAGGTAGAATTCATACAATAGAAGATTTTTTTGAAAATTATGAGTTAGTGAAAAAGTTCTTTGACAATATAAATATTGACCTGATGTATGCTCTTCCTACTCAAACCTTTAAAGAGTGGCAAGAAACTTTAAAAGAAGTAGTAAAATTACAGCCGACGCATGTTTCTACTTATAGCTTGATTTTAGAACCTAACACCTCCTTTTACAGACTTTATGAAAAGGGTCAGTTGCCTATAGTTGATGAGGAAGAAGAGCTTAAAATGTATCATTGGGGTATAGAGTTTTTAAAAGAAAAAGGTTATCACCATTACGAAATTTCTAATTTTGCATTGCCCACATTTGAATGTCGCCACAATATTTTATACTGGGAGTGCAAAAATTATTTGGGATTTGGTGCAGAAGCCCATTCTTATATGGAGGATGTGAGATATAGTAATATTGAAAATATAAAAGACTATATTAAGAGCATTTTAGAAAGAAAAAGTGCAGTTAAGGAAAAAATAAAGTTGGCAAAAGAAGATAGAATGGCTGAGTTTATGTTTTTAGGAATGAGAATGACAAAAGGAGTGTGTGACAAGGATTTTAAGAAAAGATTTGGTATCAGTTTGTTTGAATTTTACAAAAAAGTAATACAAAAATACTTAAATGAAGGTCTAATTGAGATTGATAATGAGTGTGCAAAACTTACCGAGAGGGGTATTGATGTCTCTAACGTCATTTTTGAAGAATTTCTGCCCTAAATGAGTATTGACAAAAAATTATAAGAGTGGTATTTTAAAAACATGAATTAGCACTCAATCGAGTAGAGTGCTAATAATACATGGGGTGGTGAAAATGCCGTTAGATGATAGGAAGAAAAAAATACTATATGCGGTTATTACTGATTATATTATGACGGCAGAGCCAATAGGGTCGAGAACAATAGCTAAGAAGTACAATATAGGATTAAGTTCTGCTACTATAAGAAACGAAATGGCGGATTTAGAAGAAATGGGATATTTGGAGCAACCTCATACTTCCGCAGGAAGAATACCTTCAGATAAAGGATATAGATTTTATGTAGACAGCATTCTTCGAAATTATATAAACAATGACCCTCCAATTAGCTATAATACTCGCGAGGAAATAATAGCGGAGTTTGATGAAATTGTAAAGAAATATGCAAGAATTTTGGCTAACATAACTCACCATACTACAGTTGCTAAAATGCCAAAGTTGAACCCTGATAGAATAAGGAAAATCCAACTTATACCTGTTGCTTCTAATAAAATGATCTTTTTAGTAGTGACAGACACAGGAATTGTAAAAAATTACTTGCTAAATTTATGCCAAAATGTAGATAGAACTATCTTTGAGTTTTTAAACAATTTGTTAAATGACAAAATTGCTGGCAAAAGCGAAAAAGATATTTTTGAGTTTTTACAAAAAGATTTAAGGCAGATGTTGGGAGAGATGGCTTTTATAGCCGACGAATTGATAAACACTATACTTTTGAGCTTGAAGCAGTTACAGGAAACAGACATTTATGCGGATGGAACTTCCCATATTTTAGATTTTCCTGAATACAAGGATTTAGGCAAAGCAAAAAATTTCTTCAATCTTTTGGACAACAAGTCGTTATTGAACGAAGTTTTAGAGCCTGAAGTAGATTTTATAGATGTGAGAATAGGAAGCGAAAACAAGTTTGAAGAGATGAAGGATTTAAGCGTAATAAAAACTACTTATAAGATTAATGGCCGTGTGGTGGGTACAATAGGAATTATAGGACCTACAAGAATGGATTATAGGAAGTTGATTAGTGAAATCAATGTGATGACAAAAGAGCTTTCAAATCTTTTGTCGAGTATATACAATGATGAAATATAACGAGGTGATATAAGTGGAAGAGATGGAAAAAGAAATTAACAAAGAGGAGGAAAATGATGTAAATAATTTAGAATCAAATGAACAAATGGAAGGGCCTCCTGAAGAGGAAGAACAAACACAGCAAGAGCATCAGCAACAAACGGTTGATGAAATAGAGGAATTAAAGCAAAAACTTCAGCAAAAAGAGGCTGAAGCTCAAGAATATTTAGATATTGCACAAAGATTGAAAGCAGAATTTGAAAATTACAGGAAGAGAACAGAAAAAGAAAAATCAGAAATGGTAGAATATGGTAAAGAAATAGTAATTTTAGAACTTTTGCCTGTTATGGATAATTTTGAAAGAGCTTTGGCGAGCAGTGGAGATTATAATTCTCTAAAAGAAGGGATAGAATTAATTTACAGGCAGTTTAAAAAGATGTTGGATAAATTTGGTGTAAAAGAAATTGAAGCAGAGGGGCAGATTTTTGACCCCTATAAGCACCATGCTGTAATGCAGGAAGAGGTAGAAGGAAAACAACCAAATGAAATTATTGAAGTTTTCCAAAAAGGGTATTATCTAAAAGATAAAGTAATAAGACCAAGTTTGGTTAAAGTAGCAAAATAAAAAGGAGGTTGAAAAATATGGGGAAAGTTATAGGAATTGACTTAGGAACTACTTTTTCTTGTGTTGCTGTTATGGAAGGAGGCCAACCTGTAGTAATACCTAACGCAGAAGGAGCTCGTACTACGCCTTCAGTCGTTGCTTTTACTAAAGAAGGAGAAAGGTTAGTAGGGCAAGTTGCAAAAAGGCAGGCAATTGTAAATCCTGACAGGACTATAATGTCTATAAAAAGACACATGGGAACTGATTACAAAGTAAAAATTGACGATAAAGAATATACACCTCAAGAGATTTCTGCAATGATTTTGCAAAAGCTCAAGGCTGATGCAGAAGCTTACTTGGGTGAAAAAGTTACACAGGCGGTAATTACTGTTCCTGCTTATTTCAATGACAGCCAAAGACAGGCTACAAAAGACGCAGGTAGGATTGCAGGTCTTGAGGTTTTGAGAATAATAAATGAGCCGACAGCTGCTGCTTTGGCATATGGCCTTGACAAAGAAGGAAATCAAAAGATAATGGTTTACGACTTAGGTGGCGGTACTTTTGACGTTTCTATTTTGGAAATAGGAGATGGAGTATTTGAAGTTTTGGCTACAAGTGGCAATAACCACTTGGGTGGGGATGACTTCGACCAAAGGATAATAGATTGGCTTGCTGACAACTTCAAAAAAGAATATGGAATTGACTTAAGAAATGACAGGATGGCATTGCAGAGACTAAAAGATGCTGCGGAAAAAGCAAAAATAGAGCTTTCTTCTGCAACGGTTACTAATATAAACTTGCCATTTATTACTGCTGATGCTACAGGTCCAAAACATATAGATGTAAATCTTACAAGGGCAAAATTTGAAGAGCTAATCTCCGACCTTGTAGAATCAACTGTAGGTCCTGTTAACCAAGCATTAAGCGACGCAGGTTTAAAACCTTCTGATATTGATAAAGTCATTCTCATTGGTGGTTCTACAAGAGTGCCTTTGGTACAGGAGACAGTAAAGAGAATAATGGGTAAAGAACCTCACAAAGGAATTAACCCAGATGAGGCAGTGGCTATAGGTGCAGCTATACAGGCGGCAGTATTGGCCGGAGAAGTGAAAGATATTCTCTTACTGGACGTAACACCTTTGTCTTTGGGTATAGAGACCTTAGGTGGAGTATTTACTAAGATTATAGAGAGAAACACCACAATACCTACAAGAAAGAGCCAGATATTTACCACTGCAGCGGATAATCAGACTTCTGTTGAAATACACGTGTTACAAGGCGAAAGGCCTATGGCAAAAGACAACAAAACTCTCGGAAGGTTTATTTTGTCAGGGATTCCACCAGCTCCAAGAGGAGTACCTCAAATTGAAGTTACTTTTGACATAGATGCCAATGGAATTGTACATGTTTCTGCAAAAGACTTAGGTACTGGTAAATCTCAGGATATAACTATTACTTCTACAACTAATTTGTCAGAAGAAGAGATACAAAGAATGATTAATGAGGCTAAGCAGTATGAAGAACAAGATAGGAAGAAGAAAGAAGAAATCGAAATAAGGAATAAAGCAGATTCTCTCATTTATCAAGCTGAAAAAACAATGAAAGACCTTGGAGATAAGATGACGCAAGCCGAAAAAGATGAAATAAATAGAGAAATAGAAAATGTGAGAAAAGCTCTTGAAGGAAGCGATATAGAAGCGATTAAAAATGCTTCTGAGAAACTTTCACAAGCCTTCTACAAAGTTTCTACAAGAATATACCAACAAGCGGGAGGACAAACGGGAGGAGCTACAAATACAGGTAGTGCTGGACAAGGTACAACACAGGACAATGTTTATGAAGCCAACTATAAAGTGGAGGATGATGATAATAAATAATATAGAACCAGGTTTTACCTGGTTCTAATTTGCGTAATGAAAGGCAGGTGAGAAAGTGGCTAAAAAAGATTTATATGAAATATTAGGAGTAGATAGAAATGCCACAGAAGAAGAAATAAAAAAGGCTTATAGACGGCTTGCTAAGAAATATCATCCTGACTTGAACCCAGGAGATAAGGAAGCAGAGCAAAAATTTAAAGAAATAAACGAAGCTTACGAAATTCTCTCCGACCCTCAAAAAAGAGCCCAATATGACCAATTTGGAGACGCAGCCTTTGAGCAAGGCGGTTTTGGCCAAGGTGGATTTGGTCAAGGAGGTTTTGGAGAGGGCGGTTTTGATTTTGGAGGCTTTGGAGGATTTGGCGATATATTTGGCGATATTTTTAATGATTTCTTTGGTACTGGCAGGAGAAGAGCAGAAACAGGCCCTCAAAAGGGTAATGACATAAGATATGACCTTACTTTAACTTTTGAAGAGGCTGCTTTTGGAACAGAAAAAGAGATAGAGGTTGAGCGATTTGAAGAATGCGATGTGTGTAAAGGAACAGGGGCAAAGCCAGGTAGCAAACCGGAGACTTGTCCTGTATGCCATGGAACTGGTGAAGTGAGAACTGCACAGAATACTCCTTTTGGAAGAATTGTAAATATAAGAACTTGTCATAGGTGCCATGGTGAAGGAAAAATTATTACTGACCCTTGCAACAAATGCGGTGGAACAGGTAGAATTAGAAGGAGGAGAAAAATTAGAGTTACTATACCAGCAGGAATAGACGAAGGACAAATGCTTACCTTAAGAGGGGAAGGAGAGCCAGGCTTAAGAGGAGGTCCAAAAGGGGACTTGTATCTTATAATTCGCGTAAAGCCCCACGAGTTGTTTAAAAGAGAAGGATACAATGTGTATTTGAAAATGCCTATAAGTTTTACTGATGCAGCTTTGGGGGGAGAAATAAAAATTCCTACACTGGATGGACCAGTTAGCTTTACAATACCAGAAGGAACTCAGACAGGGACCAAGTTTAGGTTAAGGGGAAAAGGAATTCCCCACATAAATGGAAGAGGACGCGGAGACCAAATTGTAGAAGTTTATATTGATGTGCCTAAAAAGTTGACAGAAAAGCAAAGAGAATTGCTGAGAGAATTGAGAAAATTAGAGGGTGAGACTTCGACGGAATCAAAATCCTTTTTTCAAAGGATGAAGGATGCTTTTGGCGGATAATAAATTTAAATTAAAGGTGTGAAAAGAATGAAATGGATTGAAGTACAAGTTACAACTATACAAGAAGCAGAAGAGGCTGTGACAAATATCATGCACGAATTAGGTGCTGGCGGTGTAGTTATAAAAAACCCGAATGATGTAAAACTATTGGCGCAAAGTGATAATTGGGATTATATAGAGCCTTCTCTTTTTGAAGAAGAGGGAAATATTAAGGTTTTTGCCTATTTTCCTATTGCTTCAGATACTATAGATAAAATAAATATTTTAAAAGATAGAATTGTAGAACTTAAATCTTTTGGAATTGATATAGGAAATTTTGACTTAAAAGTTTCAGAAGTGGATGAAGAGGACTGGGCAAATAATTGGAAACAGTATTATAAGCCTCTAAAAATAGGAAAGAAAATAGTGATTAAGCCTTCTTGGGAAGAATATGTATCTCAAGGAGAAGAGATAATTATCGAGTTAGACCCCGGAATGGCTTTTGGCACAGGCACCCATGAGACCACAAAGATGTGTTTGGAACTTTTAGAGGAAATTGTGATGCCAGAAAGCATAGTTTTTGATATAGGTTGTGGTTCAGGTATACTTAGTATCGCTAGTAGTAAATTAGGAGCAAAGGAAGTTTATGCGGCGGATATAGACGAAGTTTCTGTGGAAGTAGCAAGGCAGAATGTGAAGCTTAATAATTTACACAACGTAAAAGTTTTTAAAAGTGATTTATTAGAAAGATTTGAGGGAACAGCTGATATTATAGTAGCTAATATTATTGCAGATGCTATAATTAAATTATCTTCTAAAGTACCAGACTACTTAAAAGAAAAAGGCTTATTTTTATTAAGTGGAATAATTAAAGATAGATGTGAAGAAGTTTTGCAAAAAGTTGAAGAATTTTTTGAAATATTGCAAATTAGAGAAGAAGGAGAATGGTGTGCAATATTATCAAGGAAAAAGTGATAGCTTATGAGAAAAATTTTTATTGATCGGCAAAATATTAAAGGAGAATTTGTCTATATAGAAGGAGAAGACTTTCATCATCTGGTAAATGTCTTAAGGCTTAAAAGAGGTAATGAAATTGTTGCATCGGATGGCTTAAAAGAATATGCTGCTCGCATTGAGGAGATAAAAAAAGACAAGCTTATTTTATTTTTAGAAAAAAAATTAGAATCGAATACAGAAAGTCCTTTAGAAATTGCTTTGTTCCAAGGTTTGCCTAAATCAGATAAAATGGAATTGATTATCCAAAAGTGTGCAGAAATTGGAGTTAAAAAATTTATCCCAGTTGTGACTCGTTATACGGTTGTAGACATAACTAAAAGCAATATAAATAAAAAAATTGCTAGGTGGAGAAAAATTAGCGAAGAAGCTTGTAAACAATCGGGCAGAACTGGGGTGCCCGAAATTTGTATGCCTATTTCCTTTGAAGAGGCTATAAATCAGGTTGATAAGTTTGATCTATGCATAATTCCATATGAAAAGGAACAAACTTCAAAATTAAAAGAAGTGCTTAAAAAGGCAAAAGGCGTAAAAAAAATTGGAATTTTTATAGGCCCTGAAGGAGGTTTTTCTCAAGAGGAAATTGAATTAGCCTTAAACAAAAGTATTAAGCCTGTAAGCTTAGGCCCCAGGATTTTGCGAACTGAGACAGCAGCCATCGCAGTTTGTTCAATAGTAATATATGAATTAGGAGATATGGGGTAAATTGTTAATAACCAAAGAACAAAAAGATATTTTTAGTGCCCTTCGGGGCCTGTTTTTTTGCGTGCAATAGCATGTTATAATATGTGATATAATATGAAAAAGAAATTTAACAGGAGGAGCATTTTTAAAGTGGCAAAAGTAGATTTAACTCTTAGTAATGATGAATTTTATGAAAGATATGGTCATAAAAAAACTGTTGCTTTTTATACTTTGGGGTGTAAGGTAAATCAATATGAGACAGAAGTCATGGCTGAGCTTTTTAAAAAAGCTGGTTATGAAGTAGTTGATTTTAATGAAAAAGCGGATGTTTACGTAATAAATACCTGTACTGTAACAAATAGAAGTGATATGAAGTCAAGGCAGGAGATACGAAAAGCTAGAAAGAAAAATCCTGATGCGCTGGTAGTAGCTGTTGGTTGCTATGTGCAAGTAAGTCCAGCGGAAGTTTTTTCTCTTCCGGAAGTGGATATAGCGATCGGCACAAAAGATAAAGACAAAATAGTAGATTTAGTAGAGGAATTTACGCAAAAAAGTCAAAAGTTGAGTGTGGTAAATAATATAATGATTCAAAAAGAATATGAGGAATTTGGAGTAACAGCTTATACAGAAAGGACAAGGGCATATATAAAGATTCAAGACGGCTGCAATCAATACTGTACTTACTGCATAATCCCTTACGCCCGTGGACCGGTGAGAAGCAGAGAGCCTGAAAAAGTAATAGAGGAAGTAAAGAGGTTTGCTGATTCAGAGTATAAAGAAATTGTCCTCACAGGTATACACATAGCTTCCTATGGCAAAGATTTAAAAAATATTGGGCTTTTGGACATTATAAAGATGATTCATGAAATAGATGGCATAAAAAGGATAAGACTTAGTTCTATTGAGCCTACTTTTTTAACTGAAGAGTTTGTGAAAGAAATAGCTAACTTGCCTAAGATGTGCAGGCATTATCATGTATCCCTTCAAAGTGGATGTGATGAAACCTTAAAAAGAATGGGAAGAAGATATACTACAAAGGAGTACAAAAGTGTAATTGATAGGTTAAGAGAATACATCAAGGATGTGGCGATAACTACAGATGTTATGGTGGGATTTCCTGGTGAAACGGAAGAGGAGTTTCTCAAGACTTACAAATTTGTGGAAGAGATTTGTTTTAGCAAAATGCATGTTTTTAAATATTCAAGGAGAAAAGGTACAAGAGCCTACAACTTTCCAAATCAAGTTGCAAATCATGTAAAAGAAGATAGGAGTAAAAAACTCATAGAATTGTCTAATAGGTGTGAACGCAAATTCATGGAGAGTTTTATAGGAAAGACTTTGGAAGTCCTTTTTGAACAAACTGTTAAGAATATGGATAGTTACGTAGAAGGCTTGACTGATAATTATTTAAGTGTAGCTGTCAAAGGGCATATACAGTTACTTAGAAATAAGATTTTTCCAGTGAAAATAAAAGAAATAAAAGATAATTTCTTAATTGGAGAAATTGAAGGAATTTAACCAGATGTGTAGAATATAAAAAGAGGAGGTGAAAGGATGTCAGATTGCATTTTTTGTAAAATTATAAATAAAGAGATACCTTCCAATATAGTATATGAAGATGATTTAGTCGTAGCATTTAGAGACATTAACCCACAAGCACCTGTACATATCCTCATTGTGCCAAAAGAACATATACCGACATTGTTAGATTTAAATGAGGATAACAAACATTTAATATCTTATGCTTATATGGTGGCAAAAGAATTAGCAAAAAAAGAGGGGATTGACGAAAAAGGTTATAGAATTGTATCAAACTGTGGAAATGACGGGGGACAAACGGTATATCACATACATTTTCATCTTTTAGGCGGTAGATTTATGACTTGGCCACCAGGTTAATCATTGACACATTATGGCTTTAGGAGTATAATAAAATGAGAATTTTCAGCAAGACATCGCAGCAGAATACGCAGCTTAGCTTGAGCAGTTTATCTGGAGGGAGGGAGAGTAGTGGCTGAAGTAAGAGTCGGCGAAAATGAATCATTGGACAATGCTCTGAGAAGGTTTAGGCGCCAATGTTCTAAAGCAGGCGTTTTATCAGAGGTTCGCAAAAGAGAGCATTATGAAAGTCCCAGTGTAAAACGTAAGAAAAAATCCGAAGCAGCAAGAAAAAGAAAATATAAATATAATAAATAAAGGAAGTGCTTGCCATGACCCTAAAAGAGCGAATATACAAAGATATGATAGAAGCCATGAAAAACAAAGATAATTTTAAAAAGAATATTTTAAGTATGGTAAGAGCAGCTATTCTCCAAGTTGAAAAAGATACTCAAAAAGAATTAGACGATGAAGGGGTCATTAATGTAATTTCTAAAGAAATAAAGCAAAGAAAAGAAGTGTTGCCGGATTACGAAAAAAGTGGAAGGCAAGACTTAGTGGATAAAGCCAGAAAAGAAATTGAGATTATGCTTTCTTATTTACCGAAGCAGCTATCCGAAGAGGAAATAGAGGAAATAGTAAAAAAAGCTATCGAAGAAACTGGTGCTAAAACTAAAAGCGATATAGGAAAAGTGATGGGAAAGGTAATGCCAATCGTAAAAGGGAGAGCAGATGGCAACCTTGTTAAAGACATGGTAAACAAGTATCTACAGTAAACAAAGGACTTGATGCTATTGGGTATCAAGTCCTCTAATTGTAGACAAACTTTCGTAAAGGAGATATTTTGCAATCGGTGCGACTTGTGACAAAGCGTCAACAAAACTTAACAAGACCGAGGGTGGAGGCAGGGCCGAAGCCATGGATGGCGGAGGCGGGCACCTTAAGGCATGGATGCCGATTGTGCCCGGTACCCTGCCGGAACCCAAGGTCGAGCTTTAGTTTTGTCGCTTTGGAAACATCGGAGCGACGATGCAAATATCTCCTTTAAATATTTTTTAACTTTGTCAACAAACTGAGGACTTGATGCCATTAGGTATCAAGTCTTTTCTTCTTCAAATAATTTTTTGATTTCATTGTAATTATTGGAATAAGCAAGAGCTGCCATGAGTTTTATGCGAGCTTTTTGCCCTGAGAGATTACCTCCAAAGATTACCCCTAAGGACTCAAGATGCTTTCCGCCACCTTTATAACCGTAAGAGGCATCAACTCTTCCCATAGGACATCTTGAAACTAACACTACAATTACTCCCTTTGATATAGCATATTCTATGCCCTCAGCCAATTTTGGAGGTACATTTCCCCTTCCTGTTCCTTCTATTACTATTCCTTTTTCTCCGCTATCAACAAGGAATCTGATAATTTTATCCTCCATACCAAAGGCGACTTTTAGAAGACTTACTCTTGGCTCTAAATGGTCTACTGGTATATAATTTCTTGTCTCAATGTTCCTATAAAAATACGCTTTGTTATTATCTACAACACCTATTGGACCTGTTTCAAGGCTTTTAAAGGTGTCAATACTTGAAGTATGAGTTTTTGTGACATCTCGTGCTGCATGTATTTCGTTATTGAAAACTACTAACACTCCTTTGTTTTTGGCTTTTTCTGAGGAAGCAGTAATTACAGAAGCGATTAAATTGCTGGGACCGTCGTATCCGATTTCAGAAGAATTTTTCATGGCTCCAGTCAAGACTATTGGCTTTTCGGAATTTATTGTTAAGTCTAAAAAATATGCTGTTTCTTCTATGGTGTCTGTACCGTGAGTAATGACGACTCCTTTTACTTGTTGTTTTTTGATTACGTTTTCTACTTCTAGTTTCAAATTTACCAATAGCTCAGGAGTAAAGTGGGGACTTGGAAAATTCCCAAATTGAATTATTTCAATTTGGGAATTTTCTTTTATGTTGGGAACCATTTTTAGTATGTCATTTCCTGATAAAGAGGGTATAGCAGCATTTAAATTAGCGTCATTTTTCATGGATATAGTTCCACCCGTAAAAATTATTACTATTTTCTCCAATGTAAATCCCCCCAAAAAATAATTTACAGCAATAGAATTATTCAATTTTGTTACTTTCATTATAATACATATTTTCTAATTACTCAAAAGGTCTATTGCCTATAAAAAAGCAAGAGAATTTTTTTAATTTTTTCCTCATAAAATTTTAAGAGAAGGGAGGTTACAATATGAAAGATGAGATAAAAAACGAACTTGTAAATGCAATAGATTTTCCAAAAGAGGTATTGCTTAATCTCCCTAAAATAACTTTGATAGGGAAAACCCATGTTACTATTGAAAACCACAAGGGAATTATTGAGTATATTCCTGAAAGGATTAGGATAAATACAACAATAGGTGTTGTTAGAATATTAGGTAAAAATATGATTGTGAATTCTATAATGACAGAGATTATAACGATTAGCGGCGAAATAATGAATATAGAAATGATGGTATAGGAGGAATGTTTTTGGTTGCAATAAAATTATGGAATTTTTTAAAAGGATATGTTATTATTAAGATTGAAGGTTTGTCAATTGAAAAATTTTTAAATCTTATTATGGTAAATGATGTCTATATTTGGGATATTGAGCGTAGGAATTATACTACTATAGTCGCAAAAGTAAGTATAAAGGGGTTTAAAGAAACAGTATTTTTGGCAAAAAAAACTAATTGTCGTGTTTCAGTGATTTCTAAAAGAGGATTGCCTTTTGTAATTTCTCGGTTAAAAAGAAGAAAAGCATTGGTTTTAGGGGCAGCAATTTCTCTTATACTTATTTATGCATTTTCTACTTTTATATGGGAAATTAATATAGAGACCGTCAACAATGTAAATGAAAAAGTAGTTTTAGAAAAGCTTTCATACTTAGGATTAAAGCCAGGAGTTTCTAAATTTGCTATAGATGTTAATAAAATAGAGACAGAATTTTTATTACAAAATAATGATATATCGTGGATAGGAATAAATATAAAGGGTACTAATGCTTTTGTAAAAGTTGTAGGTAAAACAAAACCTCAAGAGGTATTGTCAAAAGATGAACCATGCAATATAATAGCTAAAAAAGATGGTATAATTTATAAGATGACGGTTTTAGAAGGGGAAGCGGTAAAAAAAGTTGGAGATACAGTAAAAGCGGGAGATATAATTGTTACAGGGATAATTGAAAAGCCAGGACTAGGGACAAGATTTGTACATGCTGATGGCCAAATTATTGGGAGGACATGGTATGAAGTTTATGCTGACGCCGAACTCAAAAAAGAAGTCTTTGAGAGGACAAACAACAAAATAACTGTTACAAAAATAATCTTTGGTAACAATACTATAACTATATCCCCTAAAAAAGTAGACTTTAAGAATTTTGAAAAAGAGGAAAAAGAGATAATATCAAAAAACTTTCCAGTTAGAATAATAAAAGAAGTATACTATGAAACCAAACCTAAAACTATTGTTTTATCTAAAGAGGAAGCAAAAAATATTGCTTTTGAAAAAGCACTAAAGGAGTTGGAGAAGGTTTTAGGCTCTCAAAGTAAGATAGTAAATAAAAAAGAAAGTTATGTGATTATACAAGATAAAATATTAAGAGCCAATATTACTGCAGAGGTTTTAGAGGAAATAGGAATGAAAGAAAAAATTTCTTATATAGGAGGGGAACATTGATTAAGGAGTTAGCTATTAATATTGAGGATATGGAGCAAGCTGCCAATTTGTTTGGCAACTTTGATGAAAATATTAAGTTAATAGAAGAGGGATTAGATGTCAAGATAGTGTTAAGAGGAGGAACTATTAAGATAACGGGGGAAGAAAAAAACGTGGAATCTGCTGATAAACTTTTTAACAAATTGATGGGAATGATTGAAAAGGGAGATGTGATTACTACTCAAAATGTTTTGTATACTATGAATATGATTGAGGCAGGAGAAGAAGAAAAACTAAAGTCTTTAATGTCTGATATTGTTTGTATAACAGCTAGAGGCAAACAGATAAGGTGCAAAACTTATGGGCAAATGAGGTATGTAGAAGCTATAAGAAAAAATCAGATTGTATTTGGAATAGGACCTGCCGGTACGGGCAAGACCTATTTGGCTATGGCAATGGCTATTACCGCAATGAAAAATAAGGAAGTAGGTCGTATAATTTTAACAAGGCCGGCTGTTGAAGCAGGAGAAAAGTTAGGTTTTCTGCCAGGAGATTTGCAAGAAAAAGTTGACCCTTATTTAAGACCTTTATATGATGCGCTTTACGACATTTTAGGAGCAGAAGTTTTCCAAAAATACATGGAGAAAGGCTTAATTGAGGTTGCACCACTAGCTTATATGAGAGGTAGAACTTTAGACGATTCTTTTATAATACTCGATGAAGCTCAAAACACCACTCCTGAGCAGATGAAAATGTTTTTAACCCGTATAGGTTTTGGTTCTAAAGCAGTTATAACTGGTGACGTTACTCAAATAGATTTGCCAAGAGGTAAAAAATCCGGGCTAAAAGAGGTTATGGAGATATTAAAAGGAATAGAAGGTATAGAGTTTGTAATGCTTTCTGAAGAAGATGTGATAAGGCATCCTCTTGTAGCTAAAATCATAAAAGCTTATGAAATTTATGAGAAGAACATGGGGGAAAACAAATCAGAAATCCCGGAGTGAGGGGAATAATATTATGAAAAAACTGGACAAACATATAAAAAATATAATTAAAAATGAGCAATTGATAATCATTTTTTTTGTTGTTTTTTATTTTGTTTCTTCCTATGCTTTAGTTTATACTAGTGTAACGCCTCCCAAATTTGACCTTAAGGTAGGGGATGTAGCTACTCAAGATATAAAGGCACCTAAAGACGTAGTGGACACAATAGCTACTCAAAAGAAGATACAAGAAGCAGTAAATGCGGTCAATCCTAAATATGATTATAATGAAAATATTGCAAAAGAATCTTATCTTAAGCTAGTTGATTTTTTTAATAAATTAAGAGAGGTGCGCAAATCCTCAGAAGCAGAAGAAAAGAAATTGAAAGACTTTAAAGCTGTAAGTCCCATAGGTTTAGAAGATAATGACGTGGCTTTGCTTTTAAAAATAGATGATAATACCCTTATAAACATGGAATCGGTGGTATTATCGACAGAAAAAGCAATTATGGCAAGGCAGATTACGGAAGATGCTTTGCCTACTGTTTTAAACGATGCTAAGAGTGTTGTAGAAAGTTCGGATATTTCTGCAGAAGTAAAACCAGTAGCTGTTAAGATTTTATCTTCTGTCATTGTTCCTAATATGATATATAATGCCTATGAGACAAATCTTGCCAAAAAAGAAGCAGAGGAAAAAGTGCAGCCGGTTATGTATAAAAAAGGACAAAATATCGTAGTCAGTGGAGAAGTAGTGACACAACAACAAATTGAAGTTTTGAAATCTTTGGGCCTCTTAAAAAACAGTAGTAAGATTGATTATGGAATGATAATAGGCTTATTTTTGATTTTAGGCTTGTCACTCTTTTTATCAGTGTATTATATTATAAAATTGGACAAAAAGATTACTACCAAAAAAATCTACATTGAATTGTTGTGTTTAACAGGTATTTTTTATCTTTTATTGGCTGTTGCCTTTAAAGGGATTGAGCCTCTTTTAATTCCTTCTGCTACTTTGCCTATGCTAATTTCTGTTTTAATAGATCCTTATATTGCTATTATGATTGACATAATTTATTCTCTTTTAGTAGGCTTAATGGTGGGTTTTAACCAAGAATTTATTTTTATGTCATTGCTGGGAGGATTGATTGGTGCAGTAAAACTTTCTCATTCTAAGCAACGTTTAGATTTTGTAAAAGCGGGTCTTTACGTCAGTGGGGTAAATCTTGTAAGTATTGTAGGAATAGGGCTTTTAAATAGCAATGATATAATTTCTGTATTAAAAAGCAGTTTATGGGGAATTGTCAGTGGAACCTTTAGTATAATTTTGGTTATTGGTACTTTGCCTTTTTGGGAAACAGCTTTTGATATCTTAACTCCTTTAAAACTTTTAGAGCTGTCAAATCCAAATAATCCGCTTCTTAAAAAACTTATAATGGATGCTCCTGGGACTTATCACCACAGCATGGTAGTAGCAAATTTCGCAGAAGCTGCTTCTGATGCTATTGGAGCGAACAGTTTGTTAGTTAGAGTGGGGGCTTATTACCATGATATAGGTAAAATTAAAAGACCTTATTTTTTCAAAGAGAACCAGCTTTCAGGAGAAAATTTGCATGACAAAATTTCTCCTGATTTAAGTACATTAGTAATAATTTCCCATGTAAAAGATGGGGTGGAATTAGCTAAAAAGTATAAACTTCCTCAACAAGTCATTGATTTGATAAAAGAACACCATGGTACTTCCTTAGTGAAATACTTTTATACTAAGGCTTTACAAAATGAAGAGGAATCTTGCGAAGAAGAATCCTTTAGATATCCAGGTCCAAAACCTTCTACCAAAGAGTCTGCCATTTTGATGTTGGCAGATTCTGTAGAAGCAGCTGTGAGGTCTATTCCTGAACCTACTGAGGAAAATATAAAGAATATGATTGAAAAAATCATGGTAGATAGATTAAATGATGGTCAGTTGGAAGATAGCGATTTAACTTTAAAAGATATTAAAACTATAAAAAATTCTTTTTTGACTGCTTTAACTGGTATGTTTCATAAAAGAATTGAGTATCCTGATATTGAACCAAATCAAAATAAAGAGGTGTTAGAATGAACATTTTGATAGATAACAGACAAAATAAAGTTGATGCAGCAAATTTGGAAGAATTAGTTGAAAAAGTCATAAAAACAGTATTAGAAGTAGAAGAGGTTATTGATAATGTTGAAGTAAGTGTGTCCTTTGTGGATAATGAGGAAATTAGAAAATTAAATAAATATTATAGGGGCATAGATAAGCCGACAGATGTTTTGTCATTTCCTTTAGCAGAGTTTGAAGAGACTTATGGGGAAGTTGAGAAAATAGAGGAAGATTCAGAAGGGGTACAGCCAATAGGAGATATAGTTATTTCTTTAGAAAAAGCATTAGAGCAGTCAATAGAATATGGACATTCCTTTGAAAGAGAAGTAGCTTATTTAACAGCTCACAGCATGTTGCATATTTTGGGTTATGACCATGAAACTGAAGAAGAAAGAAAAATTATGAGGGAAAAAGAAGAGGAAGTTATGGCGAGGCTTAATATTGGGCGGTGATTTTGTGAAATCGAGAAATTTAATTGACAGTTTTAATTATGCGATAGAGGGTATTTTACATGCTTTTAAGACCCAAAGAAACATGAAGGTTCACTTTGCCATAGCGATATTGGTATTATTCTTTTGCCTTTTTTTTGACCTTTCAAGAGTAGAATTTGTGGTAATTTTATTTACAATTTCTTTAGTTTTAATTTCTGAAATGATAAATACGGCTATTGAAACCACAATTGACATGATGGTTAAAAATTATAATCCTTTGGCTAAGGTTGCGAAAAATGTAGCTGCAGGAGCAGTCCTTATATCTGCGATAAATGCCGTTCTTGTAGCTTATTTAATATTTTTTGATAGAGTAAATCCTTGGACAAAAATAATTTTATTAAAGCTTAGAGAGTCACCCATTCATATCACAGTTATAAGTCTTTTAGTTGTAGTGTTTTTGACTGTAATTTTAAAGGTACATTTTAAAGAAGGAACTCCTATGAGGGGAGGAATGCCCAGCGCTCATAGTGCTATTGCTTTTGCTACTGCGACAGCTATAACTTTTATGACAGCAAATGCTTTTATTGCCACTTTAGGCTTTTTACTTGCTCTTATGGTGGCTGAAAGCAGAGTAGAAGGTAAAATCCACTCTTTTTCTCAGGTATTTTTGGGAGGTTTATTTGGGATATTGATTACAGTGTTGATTTTTCAAATAATTAAATAAGGAGTGATGATATGGGCCATAAAGCTGGTTTTGTAGCATTAGTTGGTAGAACTAATGTAGGTAAATCTACTCTTTTAAATGCAATTTTACAAGAGAAGATTGCTATTACTTCTCCAAAACCCCAAACTACTCGAAATACCATTCGTGGGATTTTGACAACAGATGAATACCAGGTTATTTTTGTTGACACTCCTGGCATTCATAAACCTAAATCTAAATTAAGCGAATTTATGATTGAGGTAGCTAAAAGAACATTGAAGGAAGTTGACCTTATTTTGTATATGATAGAACCAGATACGGAAGTAGGACCTGGAGATAGATACATAATTGAGCATTTAAAAGAAGTAGATACACCTGTCATACTTGTAGTCAACAAAATAGATTTGGTGCCTGAAGAAAGAGTAGAAGAGACTATAAAAATTTTTAAAGAGCAATATGAGTTTAAAGATGTAGTGGCTATTTCTGCTATTGAAAATAAAAATATAGACTTGTTAAAAGAAAAAATTGTATCACTTTTGCCAGAAGGTCCTAAATATTATTTAGAGGATTATATAACAGATCAGCCCGAAAAATTAATAGTGGCAGAAATAATTCGAGAGAAGATGTTACACTTTTTAGAGGAAGAAGTACCTCACGGTGTTTATGTGGAAGTAGAATCTATTAAAGAGAGGGAAGATAAAGATATAATAGACATTGAAGCATATATTTACTGTGAGAAAGAGTCCCACAAAGGAATTATTATAGGCAAAAATGGGCAAATGCTAAAAAAGATAGGTCAAAGTGCGCGACTTGATTTAGAAGAATTTTATGGAAAACAGGTTTTTCTTGACCTATGGGTAAAGACGAGGAAGGGGTGGAGAGACAATACAACGTTACTTAAAAAATTAGGATATGCCATTGACAAGAAAACTTACGAATAGTAAAGTATTTAGTGAAAACAAAAGGAGGTTATGTCATGAACATAGCAAAAATGATTGACCACACTCTACTGAAGCCAAATGCGACAAAAAGCGAGATAGAAAAGCTTTGTAATGAGGCAAAAGAGTATGGATTTGCTTCTGTCTGCATAAACCCCTGCTTTGTAGACCTTGCCTATAGTATGTTAAAAGATACAGATGTTAAAGTTTGCACAGTGATAGGTTTTCCATTAGGTGCAAATACTATTGAAAGTAAAGTTTTTGAGGCGGTAGATGCAGTAAAAAGAGGTGCTACAGAAGTAGATATGGTGTTGAATGTAAGTATGTTAAAGAGTGGAGATTATGATTATGTGAAAAAAGAAATTGAAGAAGTTGTAAAAGCGGTGAAATCCTATGGAGATATAGTTGTAAAAGTAATTTTAGAAACCTGTTATCTCACTGATGAAGAAAAGGTAAAAGCGTGTCAGCTCACAAGAGAAGCAGGTGCTGATTTTGTTAAAACTTCTACTGGTTTTGGGCCAGGTGGAGCTACTGTAGAGGACGTAAAATTAATGAGGCAGACAGTTGGTGAAAACTTTGGTGTTAAGGCTTCTGGCGGTGTAAGAACTGCTGAAGATGCTAAGGCGATGATTAAAGCAGGAGCTAATCGGATTGGGGCAAGTGCAGGTGTTAAAATTGTGGAGGAATGGAATAAACTGAAAATGAGTTGATAAAAAATGCGCTTGTTAAAAACAGAAGCAATAGTATTAAAAAACAATTTAATAGGAGAAACAGACAAAATTGCCACCCTTTTTACTAAAAGCTATGGTAAACTTCAGGCAGTGGCAAAAGGGGCAAGGCGCTCAAAGAGCCGCTTTGTGAATGCAATAAGGCCTTTTGTTGTTGCCAATTATGTTATTTTTGAGGGGCAAAATTATTACTATATTGACCAATGGGACTTAATCGAAGCTCATAAAAATATAGAAAAAGACTTAGTTAAATTTTCTGTAGCTTCGTATATTGCCGAAACTATAAACAAAATTTTAGAGGAAAATCAAAAAAGCGAGAGGCTGTATCTGTTTTTAAAACATTCTTTAAAGGCAGTTGATGAGCTACAAATAGACCCTTTAATTTTTATTTCTTCTTATAACTTAAAATTAGTTTCTTTATTGGGATATATGCCTCAACTTGATAATTGTGTTGTGTGTGGAAAAGGAGAGAATTTAAAATATTTTTCTAATTCCTGCGGGGGTGCAGTGTGTATAAACTGCAAAAATAAATGTTTTGACGCCAAGCCATTACATGGAGTAACATTAAAAGCTATAAAGTATTTTCTTAAAAGAGATTATGACAAGCTTCAAAATATTAAAGTTTCAGGAGTTATAAAAGAAGAAGTGGATAAAATAATAACAGTCTATATGAAAGAACATCTTGAAATAGAGTTTAAATCAAAAGATTTTATTAACAAGTTACAAAATATGTGAAAGGAGGGTTTAACGTGTTAGATGAAGAATTAGAAAAAATAGATATGATAGTAGAGAGAATGGGAGTAAGTTATAAAGAAGCAAAAGAAGCATTAGAAAAGTCAGGTGGCAGTGTTGTAGACGCATTGATATATATAGAAGAGAATAGAAAAAGTTGGACTGAGACTTTTACAGTCGCAGGTTCAGAAGTTATGGACAAAATAAAAGAATTAATTAAAAAAGGTAATGTTACAAAAATAAGAATAAAAAAAGACGACAAAGTTCTTTTGGAGATTCCTGTAACTGCAGGTGCTATTTCTGCAGTTATCATTCCTCAGTTGACGTTAGTGGGAGCGGCAGTAGCGCTTTTAGCTAATTGCACAATTGAAGTTGAAAAACATGATAAAAGCGTAACCGTATTAAAAGAAGAAAAGAAAAAAGATTGACAGAAACTTGTCTCTTTGGTATTCTTAAATAAGTAACGTCAAAAACCTTTCTTCCCAAAAGGGATGAAGGGTTTTTGTATAATTGCGAGAGAAAAAGGAGTGTTATTAAATGTCACAAGCAGTCACAATGGATAAAATAGTTGCCCTTGCAAAAAACAGAGGATTTGTTTTTCCAGGGTCTGAAATATACGGAGGACTTGCTAATACTTGGGATTATGGACCTCTGGGAGTAGAACTTAAAAACAATATTAAGAGGATGTGGTGGAAAAAATTTATTCAACAAAGTCCCTATAACGTAGGAATTGATACTGCAATTTTGATGAATCCAGAAGTGTGGGTTGCATCAGGTCATGTTAGCAGTTTTAGCGATCCTTTGATGGACTGTAAAGAGTGCAAATCAAGATTTAGAGCTGACCAATTGATTGAAGATTACATTAAAGAAAAGGAATTAAATATTTCTATTGAAGGTTGGACAAATGAACAAATGATGGAATTTATAAAAGAGCATAAAGTGCCCTGTCCAAAATGTGGTGCCCATAATTTTACTGATATTAGGAAGTTTAATCTCATGTTTAAAACCTATCAAGGTGTTACAGAAGATTCTAAATCAGAAGTGTATTTGCGGCCTGAAACCGCACAAGGAATTTTTGTGAACTTTAAAAATGTTCAAAGGACAACTCGTAAGAAAATGCCTTTTGGAATAGGACAAATTGGTAAATCTTTTAGAAATGAAATTACTCCCGGTAATTTCATATTCAGAACAAGAGAATTTGAGCAAATGGAATTGGAATTTTTCTGCAAACCGGGAGAAGATATGGAATGGTTTAGTTACTGGAGAAAATATTGCATGGATTGGCTTTTAGAATTCGGCTTAAAAGAAGAAAATTTAAGATTTAGAGACCATAAAAAAGAAGAATTATCTCACTATAGTACTGCTACCACAGACATAGAATATAATTTTCCCTTTGGATGGGGAGAGTTGTGGGGAATAGCTAATAGAACAGATTTTGATTTAAGGCAACATATGGAACATTCGGAAGTTGACCTGTCTTATATGGACCCTGTAACAGGAGAAAAGTACATACCATATTGCATTGAGCCTTCTGTTGGGGTAGATAGGTTAATGTTGGCATTTTTAATAGATGCGTATGAAGAAGAAGAATTAGAAGATGGAGAAACTAGAGTGGTTTTAAGGATTCATCCTGCTCTTGCTCCCATTAAGGCAGCAGTGCTTCCGTTATCCAAGAAATTATCAGAAAATGCTTATAAGCTCTATGACCAGTTGAGAAATAAATTTGTAGTAGATTACGATGAGACAGGAAGCATAGGTAAAAGGTATAGAAGACAGGATGAGATAGGCACGCCTTTCTGTATTACTTATGACTTTGATTCGGAAAATGACCACTGTGTAACCATAAGAGATAGAGATACTATGCAACAAGTGAGAATAAAAATTGAAGAAGTAGAGAAATATCTTGAAGAAAGGTTAAATTTTTAAGGGAATCAGGCTTTCTAACTGATTTCCTTGATTTTTTATGTTGCAATAATTTGTGATATAATAGAAGGAAACGAAAAAGAAAGTTGGTTATCTTATAAACTTGTGATATAATTATACTAAAGTGATAAACCGATAGAAAACGTTTATGAAACGACAGAGGAAAGTATAAATTGCCAAAAACTTTAAAGGGGTGATAAAGATTCAACTGACAAACCGCCAGCATATAATTATTGACATTGTGAAGAAACATCAACCCATTACAGGGGAACAAATAGCTGAGAAATTAAATGTCACAAGAGCGACTTTAAGACCGGATTTGGCAATTTTAACTATGTCTGGGATTTTAGAGGCGAGGCCAAAAGTGGGATATTTTTATACAGGAAAATCACCCCTCAGTTTAGTAGAAGATTATATAAAGAGCATAAAAGTAAAAGATATCAAGTCTTTACCTGTAGTGGTAGAGGAAAGTACATCAGTGTATGATGCCATTGTAACACTTTTTTTAAAGGACGTCGGGACAATTTTTGTACAGGATGGAGGATTTTTAACCGGCGCTGTTTCAAGAAAAGACTTTTTAAAAATCGCGATAGGCAACACTGATATTTATAAGGTCCCGGTGGGAATAATTATGACCCGTATGCCTAACATAGTTACAACTTATGATGATGAGCCTGTGTATAATGCTGCTGTTAAAATTATAGAGCACGAAGTAGACAGTCTTCCTGTAGTTGAACCTGTAATGGGAAGTGATGGAAAACAAGGATACAAAGTGACAGGAAGAATTTCGAAAACTAATATAACTAAATTGTTTGTAAAGCTTGGGGAAGGTTAGGGGGATTTCTTGAATGGAAGAAGGAGTATCAATTTACTTGGTTTCAGATTCTAATGTAGATACAGCAGAAAACATTGCGAGTATTGCTGCTGCCCACTTTGATACTTTTATAGAAAAAATAAAAAAATATCCGTATGTAGGTGATAAAAATCAAATAGAAGAAATTATTATGGAAGCAGCTAATGATGCAAATAGCATAATAATCCATACTATGGTGGTCCCGGAATTAAAAGATTATCTTCTTAAAAAAGCACAGAAATTTGGCATAAAAATAGTAGATATAATGGGACCAGTGATAAATGCTATTGAAGATAGTACTGGTATATCCCCCCATACCAATTTAGCAAAAAATAATAAAGAAGATTATTTGAAAAAAATCGAAGTAATAGAATTTGCCGTAAAATATGATGATGGTAAAGATGCAATGGGTATACTATTGGCAGATGTAGTTGTTATAGGGGTTTCTAGAACATCCAAAACACCTTTGTGCATGTACCTTGCTCATAAATACATAAAAGCTGCTAATTTACCTTTAGTGCCAGAAATTGAACCACCTCAAGAATTATTTGAAATCAACTCTAAAAAAATATTTGGGTTGACTATAGACCCTGAAGTTTTGGTAAAAATAAGGAAAGAGAGATTAAAATCTCTTGGCCTTGATGCTAATGCTATATACGCTACTGAAGAAAGAGTTAAAAAAGAGATAAAATATGCTGAGGAGGTGATGAAAAGATTAGGGTGTACTGTAATCGATGTTACAAATAAAGCTGTAGAAGAAACAGCTAATGTTATATTAAACGTATTAAAAGGAGGAGAGATTTCATGAGTAAAAAGTATGTGTATTTATTTAGTGAAGGCGATGCTTCAATGAGAGACCTCTTAGGAGGAAAAGGCGCAAATCTTGCTGAAATGACGAAGTTGGGTTTACCTGTTCCCCAAGGATTTACAGTCACCACTGAGGCTTGTACAAGGTACTATCAAGATGGTAAGACTATAGCTCCAGAAATTGTTGAACAAATCTATGAATATATGGCTAAATTAGAAGAAATTACAGGTAAAAAATTTGGAGACCCAACAAATCCTTTATTAGTATCTGTAAGGTCTGGCGCGAGAGTTTCAATGCCAGGTATGATGGATACTATTTTAAACCTTGGTTTAAACGACGAGACAGTAGAAGGCCTTGCTAAAGCTACAAACAATGAAAGATTTGCCTATGACAGCTATAGAAGATTTATTCAAATGTTCTCAGATGTTGTAATGGGAATTGACAAGAATAAATTTGAAGCTATTTTAGATGAAGTAAAAGAGGAAAATGGTGCAAAATTTGATACAGATTTAACAGCTGAAAACCTCAAAGAGGTAGTAAAAAGATTTAAAGAACTTTATAAGAAAGAAATGGGAGTAGACTTCCCACAAGATCCAAAAGAACAACTTCTAGAAGCTGTAAAAGCGGTATTTAGGTCTTGGGATAATCCAAGGGCTATAGTGTACAGAAGACTTAACGACATACCAAGTGATTGGGGTACAGCAGTAAATGTTCAATCAATGGTATTTGGCAACATGGGCAATGATTCAGGTACAGGTGTTGCTTTCACTAGAAATCCTGCAACTGGTGAAAAAGCTTTATTTGGCGAATTCTTGATGAATGCTCAAGGTGAAGATGTTGTTGCAGGTATTAGAACGCCTCAGCCAATTTCAAGTTTGAAGGAGACTATGCCAGAAGTTTATAACCAATTCGTAGAAATTGCTGAGAAATTGGAGAAACACTACAAAGACATGCAGGATATAGAGTTTACTATTGAAAGAGGTAAACTCTACATGCTACAGACAAGAAACGGAAAGAGAACTGCTCAAGCAGCTTTGAAAGTAGCTGTAGACTTAGTGGCTGAAGGCTTAATAGATGAAAAGACAGCAGTCTTAAGAGTAGACCCGAAACAGTTAGACCAGTTATTGCATCCAACCTTTGAGCCAAATGCGTTGAAAGCTGCTAAGCCTGTTGCAAAAGGTTTACCCGCTTCTCCTGGTGCTGCATCAGGAAAAGTATACTTTACTGCTGATGAGGCAATAGAAGCTGCAAAATCAAGGGGAGAAAAAGTAATTCTTGTAAGAACAGAGACATCTCCAGACGACATTGAAGGTATGTCTGTAGCACAAGGAATACTTACAACTCGTGGCGGTATGACATCTCATGCAGCTGTTGTGGCAAGAGGTATGGGTACAGCTTGCGTAGTAGGTTGTGGCGATGCAAAGATAGACGAGCAAGCAAAAGTAATGAGAATTGGCGATATAGAAGTTCATGAGGGAGACTACATATCTATAGATGGTAGCACAGGTAATGTGTACATTGGTGAAATAAAGACTGTTACACCTGAGTTAACTGGAGATTTTGCAACTCTCATGAGCTGGGCAGATAAATATAGAAAATTAAAAGTAAAAACTAATGCAGATATACCAAGAGATGCAAAAGTTGCAGTTCAGTTTGGTGCTGAAGGAATAGGCCTTTGCAGGACAGAGCATATGTTCTTTGACGAAGATAGAATTCCTGCTATGAGAGAAATGATTGTCTCAAAGACAGAAGAACAAAGAAGAAAAGCTTTAGAAAAACTATTGCCTATGCAAAGGTCAGACTTTGAAGGTTTGTTTGAGGTTATGGGTGAATTCCCTGTTACTATACGCCTTTTAGATCCACCATTGCATGAATTCTTACCTCATACAGATGAAGAAATTAAAGAACTTGCAGAAAACATGGGGATAACTTTTGAAGAGTTAAAAGCAACAGTAGAAAGCTTAAAAGAGTTTAACCCAATGTTAGGTCATAGAGGCTGTAGATTAGCTATAACCTATCCAGAAATTGCTGAAATGCAGACAAGAGCTATTATAGAGGCTGCTATAAACGTAAAGAAGAGAACAGGGCATGACGTAAAACCACAGATTATGATACCACTTGTAGGTGAACTTAAAGAGCTTAAATACCTCAAAGACATAATAGTAAAAGTAGCTGACGAAGTTATAAAACAAAACAATGTTGAAATAAAATATCTTGTAGGAACAATGATAGAGGTACCAAGAGCAGCTCTTACAGCTGACCAAATTGCTAAGGAAGCAGAATTCTTCTCCTTTGGTACTAATGACTTGACTCAGATGACTTTCGGTTTCTCAAGGGATGATGCTGGCAAATTCCTTGAAACTTATTATGAAAAGAAGATATATGAATTTGATCCATTTGCTAAGCTTGACCAAGAGGGTGTTGGCAAGTTAGTAGAAATGGGTACTAAGCTTGGAAGGCAGACAAGACCTGACCTTGAAGTAGGTATATGTGGTGAACACGGTGGAGACCCATCTTCTATTGAGTTCTGCCACAAAGTAGGTCTTGATTATGTTTCTGCTTCACCTTACAGAGTACCTATTGCAAGACTGGCTGCTGCTCAGGCGGCAATAAAATACGATAATAAATAATTAATTTCAAAGGCAGCAAATCAAATTTGCTGCCTTTGAACATTTAAGCAGACTGTTGACAAACTTTCGTAAAGTAGATATTTTGCAATCGGTGCGACTTGTGACAAAGCGCTAACAAAACTTAGGGAGACTGAGGGTGGAGGCAGGGCCGAAGCCATGGATGGCGGAGGCGGGCACCTTAAGGCAAGGAGGCCGATTGTGCCCGGTACCCTGCCGGAACCCGAAAGTCGAGTTAGTTTTGTCGCTTTGGAAACATCGGAGCGACGATGCAAATATCTCCTTTGAATATTTTTTAACTTTGTCAACAAACTGAGGCAGCAAATCAAATTTGCTGCCTTTGAGCATTGTTTAAGGTTATTGTTTTTTGACCATTCATGTTATAATATTAAGTAAAATTGGTAACTTTAATAGTAGGAGGAGAGTTAAATGGATAGCAACACGGCCTTAGCGCTTGTCAAAGAATATGTGTCAGATGAGACTTTAATAAATCACATGATAGCGACAGGTGCTATAATGGGAGGGTTAGCTGAAAGATTAGGGCAAGATGTTGAAAGATGGGTAGTTACAGGGATATTACATGACATAGACTACCAAGAAACTAAGGACAATCCAGAGTTGCACAGTATAAGGGGTGGAGAAATTTTAAGAGAACATGGTCTTGATGAGGAAATAGTACATGCAGTTATGGCCCATAATGAAATTCATGGCATTGAGAGGATAACTCTTCTTGACAAAGCCCTTTTTGCAGTAGATCCTTTATCGGGTTTAATTACTGCAACAGCTTATGTGATGCCTTCTAAAAAATTAGAAGAGGTTCAGCTAAAATCATTAAAGAAAAAGTTTAAAGATAAGACTTTTGCTAAAGGAGCAAATCGTGACCAAATCAAAACTTGTGAAGAATTTGGAATTTCTTTAGACGAATTTTTAGAGATTGCCCTTAATGAAATGAAAAAAATCGCACCGAAGATAGGATTGTGAGGAATGGGAATGAATGTGAAGGAAAAACTTTTAGAATTAATGAATGAAGGAGATTATAAGCCTTCCAAAATAGAGGAAATAATGAAAATATTAGGGATAGACTATAGTCAAAAAAGCATTTTAGAAAAAATATTAAAAGAGATGGAAAAAGAAGGCCTTGTTTTTAAAACAAAACGAGGTAAATATGCTCTTCCTGAAAGATTAGATTTGGTCAAAGGCAAGATTGAATTTCATTCAAGAGGCTATGGCTTTTTAATTCCCGAAGATAGCAATATAAAGGACATATTCATACCTGTAAGCGGCATGAACGGTGCAATGCATGATGACACTGTTTTGGTAAGAGTTACAAAAAGGGTGGATGGAAAGAGTGAAGAGGGAGAAGTTGTAAAAATTCTCAAAAGGGCAAATACAACTATTGTTGGAACTTACGAAAAAAGTAAAAATTTTGGCTTTGTAGTGCCAGACAACAAAAAGATCCATCAAGATATATTTATCCCTAAAGGAGAAGATAAAAACGCAAAAACTGGTATGAAAGTTGTAGTTAGAATTACTAAATGGCCTGAAGGAAGGCGAAGCCCTGAAGGGGAGATTATAGAAGTATTAGGGTATAAAGGTGACCCTGGCATAGATGTAATGTCCATTATAAGGGAATATGATATTCCTGAAGTTTTTCCTAAAGAGGTTTTAAAGGAAACAGAAGATATATCTACAGAAATTCCTGAAGAAGAAAAAAAGAGAAGAGTTGATTTGACTAACTTAAACTTTGTCACAATTGATGGAGAAGATGCAAAAGATTTAGACGACGCAGTATGTGTACAAAAACTTTCAGAGGAAAATTACCTTTTATATGTGAGTATTGCAGATGTGAGCCACTACGTAAAAGAAGGTTCTCATTTAGATAAAGAAGCATTAAAGAGAGGATGTAGTGTATATTTCATTGATAGAGTAATACCAATGTTACCTCCTAAGTTATCTAATGGTATTTGCAGTTTAAATCCGCAGGAAGAAAGACTGACTCTCACTGTTAAAATGAAAATAAACTCTCAAGGAGAAGTTGTAGACCATGAAATTTTTGAAAGCATTATAAAGAGCAAAGAGAGAATGACATATACGAATGTTTACAAACTCTTAGAAGAAAATGATGAAGAATTAAAAAAGAGGTATCAGTATCTATTGGAAGATTTTAAACTAATGAAAGAGCTAGCTCTTGTTTTGCTAGAGAAGAGGAAAAGAAGAGGCAGTGTAGATTTTGATTTTCCTGAAGCTAATGTAATAGTAGACGAGAAAGGTAAGCCAATAGATATTGTAAAAGTTGAAAGAAATATAGCTCACAGGATAATTGAAGAATTTATGTTAGCAGCTAATGAAACGGTAGCGGAGCACATGCATTGGGTAAATATACCTTTTGTTTATAGAATTCATGAACATCCGGATATAGAAAAGCTGATTGCTTTTAATAAGTTTATTCACAATTTGGGGTATCATATAAAAGGAATTGAAGGAGGACAAATACATCCGAAGTCTTTGCAAGAATTAATAAGACAAGTGAGAGGAAAGAGTGAGCAAAGAGTTGTAGAAACTTTGCTTTTAAGGTCTTTAAAAAGAGCAAGATACAGTCCAGAAGACATTGGCCATTATGCTTTGGCGACCCAATATTATACTCACTTTACTTCTCCTATAAGGAGATATCCTGACCTTATAATTCACAGGATAATCAAAGAATACATAAATGGAAAATTAACAGAAAAAAGACAACGTCATTACAACAGAATCTTAAATGACATTGCTTTAAAATCTTCTGAGAGAGAAAGAGCAGCAGAAGCTGCAGAGAGAGAAATAGAAGAATTAAAGAAAGTAGAGTACATGGCAGATAGAATAGGGAATGTTTATAAAGGGATAATTTCCAACGTGACAAATTACGGATTTTTTGTAGAGCTTGACAATACTGTGGAAGGGTTAGTAGATGTTGCTTCATTGGAGGATGACTATTACCATTTTGATCCAGAAAGATATGTTTTAATTGGTGAAAAGAGCAAAAAAGTTTACTCTATAGGTAAAGAGGTTTATGTAAAAGTTGTTGATGTAGATGTGGATAGGAGAGAAATAGACTTTGTTTTAGCAGAAGAGGAAAAAGATAACTTAGAGATTGGCTTAGCGGAGCATAAAAGCGCAGAAACATATATTGACACTATTTAAAAATGTGTTATAATATAAAGAGCGATGATGGTGCCCTATTTGTGACACACAAGTAGGGCAATTTTCTCCTAAAGAGGGTGTTAAAAGTTTGGCGAAGGAAGAAATTAAAATAATCGCTCAAAACAAAAAAGCTTACCATGATTACTTCATTGAAGAAACTTATGAAGCAGGAATAGTGCTTAGTGGAACTGAAGTTAAATCTATTAGGATGGGGAAAGTCAATTTAAAAGATAGCTTTGCAAGAGTTGAAAACAACGAAGTTTATCTTTATAATATGCATATAAGTCCTTATGAAAAAGGCAATATATTTAATAAAGACCCCTTAAGGACTAGAAAATTACTTCTCAATAGACATGAGATTAATAAACTAATTGGTTATGTGACAAGGAAGGGTTACACTTTAATTCCTACAAAGCTTTATTTAAAGCGAGGCCTTGTCAAAGTCGAATTAGCTGTAGCGAGAGGTAAAAAACTCTACGATAAGAGAGAAGATATTGCGAGAAGAGATGCAAAAAGAGAATTAGAAAAGCACTTTAAAGAAAAACAATTAGGCATATAACATGGGGGTGTACTGGTTTCGACGGGGGCAGTCGAGGTAAAAGTAGCGAGCCGAGTTGTCCGCCAGCTCGTAAAAATGGTGGAGTAAAAATAAACGCAGACAGAGAATTAGCTTACGCTGCCTAATTTAAGGTAGCCGTCCAACCTGAAATGCCCACGTTTCAGGATTGGGCGTCAAAACAGTGGGGAACTAGTTTTGCTCAGGCTTCGGGGCAAAACCGGAACTTATGAAGCTACCGAGGGGTTATCCTGTCGCTGGGAGAACCGCTAAGGGAAAGTTAAAACAGCGACTGCGCTCGGAGAAGCTTTTACTGTGACGCCTTCGGACCGGGGTTCGACTCCCCGCACCTCCACCAAAAATAAATATGGGGCTGTAGCTCAGTTGGGAGAGCGCCACAATGGCATTGTGGAAGTCGTGGGTTCAAGTCCCATCAGCTCCACCAGAAAAATCAAGGGTTCTAGGTATCCGGCAAGGTACCAGAACCCTTTTTTGGTGCTCAATTGGTGCCCGTATGGAGGTGTCAAGATTATGATAGACCTGGGAAAGGCCAGACTACGTTTTGAAGAACTAGGGCTTCTGAGCGCAGATTCTTTACTTGATTCACTCCTTGAAAGAGTGCAACTTTAGTTGGTGTAATTCCATTTGAAAATCCTCCTGTGTGGATAAGTTAACGGACCTAATATAAGCGATACTCAGCAGATGTTAGTACATGCTGCGATGTATACGAAACTTAACTAGTTACAATTGTGGTGGTAGGTAAAGTAATATGGCTAAAAGTATCAAGGTTGCTAACAGAAATTAATATTTCTGACATAAGCTTTTTCAAAATCTAGGGCCTTAAAACTAAATTTATCTTTCTGATTCAATCCTTAATCTATAGACAGCCTTTTATATCATGTAAAAAATGAACATATTTATATTCACATTCAAATAAAGTTTGAATTTTCAGACAATTTATTTTAAACAGCCCTTTTTCAGTCCTATAATAGTTAATTTTACTGGCCCTGAAACTATTATCCCTTAGTTCATTGCTAAAAGCTTCTAAATCGTAATAAAATCCATCCATTTTTTAACACACCACCCAGAATCAATTCGGGTTGAAATTGTTTAACTTACCATATATTATATAGGTAAGAAAAGGAAAAGTAAAGGGAGGCAAGGGGAGGTATGAGGAGAAAAATTATTAGTTATTTTTTCTATAGTTACTCTTTTAGTATATTCATGGTGTATTAGTGTGCTAGGAAATGATGGAAGTATGGGACCATGTGGAGAAAAGGATGCGATATATTATCATTCTGTAGTTGTAGATAAGTAAAAAAGTAAAGCAAAAATGTATTTCAAAAAGGCTAGAAGCACATCTTAAAACTTTTATGTAAAAAGTTTTGAGATGTGCTCAACATAAAAATTGCTTAGGAGGAGGTGAAAATATGCAGAAGATAACATTTTCTTCTGTTACCCCGATGGGATGGTGCCTTGGATTTTTCGAATGTGGGGTAATAGACAAGTAAACAAAATTACCTCCAAGGGGCTGTTTTGCCCTTTGGAGGAAAAATCCAATTATAATTAGTTAGTAATTATAAACTGTAATAATTTAGTAATTATAAACCGTAATAATGACGATATTAATGAGGATCTAAAAACGTATCTATATCTACTTGTTATTATTTAAATTGCTTTTTGCTTAGCTTCACTTTTTTG
The DNA here is from genome assembly GCF_000445185.1 of Thermoanaerobacter sp. A7A. GTDB lineage: Bacteria > Bacillota > Thermoanaerobacteria > Thermoanaerobacterales > Thermoanaerobacteraceae > Thermoanaerobacter. The sequence goes on along the minus strand of NZ_AVAF01000130.1, from coordinate 7,571 downwards.
TCAATAATATCGTGGTAAATAGCTCAATAAAGTATTTGAGAAAATATTGCAAAAAATTATTCAAAAGACTTTGGTTAATGAGTAATAAAGAATTCACTAAACAATGTTTACTATTCCAAGGAGGTAATATGAATGAAGACGATAAAGAAGTATATCTTAAAGTACAAATTTTTGATTCTAGTAAACGCTGTACTTGTAATTTTTGTATCAGCCCTTAAAGCCTTGCAGGCAATACTTTTTAAAACAATTGTTGATACTTCCGTTGGAAATTTAAGTTACAGCATTTCTACATTAATATGGTATTCGGTGGGGTTTTTGGTAGCTGTATTTACGGCTGAGACCTTATCAAAAGCAGCTTCTGCAGCTTTTAACAAAAAAGTGATGATAGACTACAAACAATCCATTATAGAAAGCTTTATCAATTCCAAGAGAAGGGGAAAAATTACAAGTTCTGAATTAATATCCTTGCTTAGCAATGACGTGAGAATGATAGAGAATAATTATCTCACAAGTTTGATTAGCATTATGGAGGATATTTTGCTATTTGTCGTGTCTTTATATCTATTATTGCGTATAAACGTTTATCTCACTATAATCATTTTTATTTTTGGATGGGTTCCAGTGATTATACCTCAACTTTTCACAAAGATAAATCAAGAGCTAAAAGCAGAGTACCTCAAAAAACTTGAGAGATTCACCAACAGGATAAAAGAGATGGCTCAAGGATTTGAAGTAATAAAAGCCTTCAACATAGAGGGTAAAATACTCGATATGGCATCAAAAGATAACAAAGAAGCAGAAATGGCAGGGTATAAATCTGATGCATTTCAAGGATTTCAAGGGGCATTGTCTATTGTTTCAGGATTTGCAATGTTTTTTGTGAATATTCTTCTAGCGACCTATTTAGTCATAAAAGGTTACATAACAGTAGGTTCTATGATTGCTGCTGTACAGCTTATGAACTATATAGTAAATCCTTTGATTTCCGCATCTGTATATGCAACAAAAATAAAGTCTGTTGAAAAAATAGCAGATAAGATTCAAAAAGAAATAATAGATGCCAGCAAAGAGGAAATTTCACAAGGGGATAAGCAGTTTGAATTCAAAAATTCCATAGAAATTAAAAGCTTAACCTATTCTTATGATGGAAAGAGGAATGCTCTATCAAACATAAATATCAAATTAGATAAAGGGAAAAAGTACACTCTAGTTGGAGAAAGCGGATGTGGGAAAACTACTTTACTAAAAGTCTTATTAAACCACATTACTGATTATGAGGGGCAAGTACTTATTGACGGAGTAGATATAAGGTCCTTTGACCCGGCCTCTTATTACAAAAAAGTTAGTATTATACAGCAAAAGGTTTTTATGTTTAAAGACACATTAAGGAATAATATTTGCCTGTACAGCGACTGTACGGAGGAAGAGCTAAATGAGGCATTAAGACAATCTGGTCTAGTTCAGGTTGTTGAAAAACTTCTAAATGGACTTAATACAGTAATAGGTGAAGGCGAAGTAGAATTATCCGGAGGGGAGATGCAGAGAATAGCTATTGCAAGAGCTCTTATCAAAAAAGCGGAACTATTGCTCATAGATGAGGCTACAGTAGCTTTAGACAAAGTTACCGCGAGTGATATAGAGAGGACGCTTATAAATTTAGATGCGACAGTACTTGCTGTAACCCATAAATTAGACCCGGATATACTGAAAAGGTATGATGAAATATTTGTGATGAAAGATGGAGAAATCATTGAAAGAGGTACATTAGATGAGCTATTAGAAAAGAGAGGATATTTCTATTATATGTATAATTATGGGATTGATGAAAAAGAGGAAATGGAGACCATAGAAGAAGCTGTATGAAATAATCAAGTTGTAGAGATGACTTCTCTTGTCTAAAAGAAAAAAGTCCTCCACAAAAAGGAGGGCTTTTTATCTATTGTCTGTTAAAAAATATTGTTTCACTGTTATCATAAACAGAAGTGTGAAAAGTTTTTGTAATTATAACTATATCTCCTCTTAGGATGCATGGAGATCGAAGAAAAGAAATATTTCTAAATATTCCAATTTCATTCACGACTTTTTATTACAAGCATGTTATTTTCCTTAGAAATTTCTAAATTATAAAATTTCCTGCACGACTCTATAGTTGTTTCTATAAGTTTTTCCTGACCAGTCATTTCAAATAAATGTATAGATTTAACCAGAAAGTCTTTGTATTCTTCTTTGCCAAGATTGTACTCTGCAATTGCTTTTCTAAAGTATAAAAGCCCCAAGCCACTTAAAGTGTTATTTTTTATACAGGTTTCTATGCCTAGATTTGAATAATGTAAAGATTCTTTGTAAAGAGAAAGAATATGGTAATTGTAAGATATGTTGTAATAAATTTTTATTTTTGTTTCCCATTCTTCTGGAGATAAATTTTCTAAGCAGAATAAAAGCATTTCAAGGCTTTTTTGCACATTCTCTGTTTTTTTGATAATTAAAGACATATTCATTAAAATTCTAATTTCCATGTCACTGTAGACAAAATCGGTATAATTAGAAAGAGAAAAATTAGGAATAGTAACTTCCATTGCTTTTTGAAGTTTTTCCATGGCTTTTTCATGATCTTTGTTAATTGTTTTTTCAAAAACAGATTCAGCAAGGAGTAAAAGTTGATTTAATAATTTAGAGTAATATAAACTCATATTGCCTTTTTCAAGTAGTTTCTTTAACCTATCAACATCTTCTTTCAAGCTCTCAAAATTTCCGCTTTCAAGCTTATTTTCAAGAGAGCATTTTATGTCAAAGAAAGTAGGAAAATCTTTTAATCTGTATTTCAAGAGCAACTCATTTAAATCTTTTTTATAAAGGTGTGATAATAATTCTAAAGTTTCCTGTTTGGGTAGAACCTTACCGTTTTCAATTTTTCTAAGAGTATCTCTATTAATAAAGCCATGCTTAGAAACATCGATTTGAGAAAGACCTAGAGATTTGCGGATATTTTTAAGTTCCTCACCAAAAGCTTCTAAATCATAATAAAACCCATCCATTTTTTAACACCCCATGCCGATTCAAATCGGCTTGAAATTATGTTGGTTATTATCTATTATATAGTTAAAAGAAGGAAATGTAAAGGGCAGGTGAAGATGGAATGAAGAAGAAATTGCTGGTTATTTTCTTTATTGTTAATATCTTATTTACATCTTGTTTCTTGAGTTCCTTAGGAGATAGAGGGGTAGTACCATTAGGAGAAGAGGATGCAATAGACTTACATTATATAGTTTTTCATAATACAGTATAACTCCATGAAATACGAATTTCAAAAAAATTAGATGTTAATCTGTGAATCTGACAATTTTTAAAATTTTACACAATTTTGTTCAATATATACACAAAAAAGGAAGAGGACTATCAAAAGGTATAGACCAAATAAAAAATTGTGATAAATGTGTATAACTCATAATTTAAATTCGTGATTAGTTCATTAAAAGCCCCCCCTGAATTTTATAATATTTCAGAAGGAGATGAATGGTGATGAACAAGAAAATAACATGCCTGTTTGTAATTCTTTTGATAGTTACTTTTACTACTTCTGCATATGCGGCAATTACTACGATTGTATATCAGTCAGGTCCAAATCTAGTTAAGTCTACGGAGTACTATCAATACAAATACGTTGGTTACATTCAATTGACCTCAGCTTATAATGATAATGGTTGGAGTAGATTACGAGGCTATATAAGGTATTATATTCCTAATACAGATAAAGATACTGGTAGATGTTATACTGACTGGTCACTAAATGGAGAACTCGTCAGTAGAGAGATTACTTTTTATGATACCTTAAATCCCTTTGCTGAAAAAGTACGGTTTGAATATGGATTTGACTCTGTACCATATGGTAGCGGAATTTTACCATTTACTATATCTACACCAATGGTGGAAGTTTTTGAAATAAAAATTGGTAAATAAGACAAACCACTTGTTTATTACACTTGGCAGATAAGAGTGTTTTAAAAGGGGGGCTTTTTATAGGGCTTTCCGGTTCGGAGAAGACAACATTGTATATGTTGTAGTTCATATAATGAGAGGAGAATTAAAAAATGAAAAACAAATTTATACTTTTCACACTGACTTTTATTTTTTCTGTAGCATTTATCATTTTTTCTTTGTTTACATATTTCAGAGCAGATACGATTTTAAAAAATCCTTTGGGGCTTAGTGAGAATTTTGTCGAACTTCAAATTTCTCCTCCTTTTGACCCTCAACTGGCCTTAGACGTTGAAATAGCCCATAAAGTCAAAGAGGAAATGTATAAAATTGTTAAAAATAAAAATATCGTAATGGTATATTGGGACATAGAGGATGTTGGACTTGGTTTATATGATCCAATAAACTTTTATAAGTCAAACTTATTGAAAGAAGGGGACATGTTTTCTGCTGTGTCTGTTAAAGACATAATCATAAAGGAAGATTCTTATTCTTATGATTACAATGTAAAAAGATTAGGTAGAAATTATATTGAAGACATGATAGAAGGCAAAAAACTAAACATATTAGGAGTATACGACTCAAGACATCCCCTGTATGACAAAACTCATGAGTATATATACAACTATTTTAGCAAGGCTAATAATATTTTTGGCTTTTATTATTTTGATTCTAATTCAAAAGAAGAAGTAAATCAAATTGTTAGTGATATTCAAAAAATGCTGCAAAAATACGGGTATTTATATGACATTACTGATGAAGGGTTTTACAGGGGCAATCTTAAAAATATTATCTCTTCAATGCTGCTTTCTAAAATTTATTTGCCTGTGTTTATAGCCTTTATTTTCGTATGCGTAAATTTGTATTTTTTCTATTATATACTTTTACGTAATCAGAAAAAAGTTATGATTATACATTCAATATTTGGAGCAACAAATGTAAAGCTTTTGGTAAGGTATACAAGAGAAATATTGAAGTACTTATTTTTAAGCTCTGTGCTAGTCACAATTTTTTACAAACTATTTTTTGCCAGTACTGTTTATGATGTTTCGATCAAAACACTATCAATTGTCGTATTGGCAAATGTCTTGTTGGGATATGCAATATGGTTTTTGGCTTTTTTAACTGTTGACTACAGGTTAAACCGAAAGGATGGAGTATATGATTACGCAATTTAAATTGGCTTTTAAAGATATTAGGAAAAATAAGTGGAAAATTCTTTTATTTATTTTCCAAATGACAATTTTTTTGTTTTTTACAATTATAATTTTAGAGCAGTCTGTACAGTTAAGTCACTACAGCAAGATGCTAAAGATTATAAAAAATAACAATATAATCTTTTTTAAAGATTACTTAAACAACTGGGAACCTCCTTTTATTGACAAGGAGATATATTATTTTTTTGAAAATCTTTTTGATAGGAGTGGTAATGCGTACTCCGTAATGGAAAATGCAGGTACTGTAGAATTTTCACAAGAACATCCCGATGCAAAAATAGTTATAGGGGTGGGGAATTTTGATAAAATTTTTGGAATTGATAAATACAAAGATACAGAAAAACCCTCATACGTTTTTATAGGTTCTGATGTAAAAAGCATCAGGATTGGAGATGAAATTAAATTGGGAATTTTTAATAGGCAAACGTACAAGGTTGATGGCAGATTAGAAAAGGGAGAGGGTTATATAAATAAAGGCAGATATAGAAGTTTAGACGACAAAGTGCTTGTTTTGACTTCATCAAGAGAAGTAGCAACATTGTACCAAGTAGGAGGGTTTCTTGAGTTAATACAAAATATTCATATTACAAAATCGGAGGAAGGCGAGATTGATAAAATTGTAGAAATGGCAAATAAGACCAAAAAAATTACTTTAATTCCTGAAAAATTGAATTTAAGAAATATAGTTGAAAAGGGCTATAATGAGGATTTCATAAATTTTATATTTTTTTCAAGCTTTCTTATAAGCATGGGGATATTCATAATAGTTGGATTGGTTTCTTTCCTTTATATAATGATAAATCGCAACTTTACAGAATATGTTGTTCATCAAATATACGGGGCTACTAAAAAAGATTTATATTTGCGCATAACTATTTTTGTGGTTTTAGTTGTCATTTTGCCATTAGCTATATTTTTAGCTATACCTAATATGCTTTTATTGCCAAGCACCAAGTGGGTATGGTGGTTTGTCTTTACGTTTTATTTTATAACAATATTATTTGTATCCATTTTGTCTGTTGGGAGATTGAACAAAAAAGACTTAACAGCATTTTTAAGGAGGGATAATTAAGCATGCTCATAAAAACAGAAAATGTAAAAAAAGAATACATGAGTGGAAAGAAGAAGAATCTGGTTTTAAAGGGAGTAAACTTAGAAATAAATGCGGGAGAAAAGATTGCTATAGTAGGACCTTCAGGCTCTGGCAAAACAACACTTCTTAATATAATAGGATTATTACTTCCCGCAACAGAAGGGGAGGTTTACTTAGCTGGGAAAAGAGCATCAACTTTAAAGGAAAAAGAAAGGGCAAAACTCAGAAATAAATTTTTTGGTTATGTATTCCAGGAATTTCTTTTGGTAGAAGAAGACACGGTATTTCAAAATATAGAAATACCTCTTTTGTACTCTTTGACAAAGAAAACAAAATCGGAGAAAAGAAAAATGGTTGAAGAAGTTTTGGAAAAAGTGGGTTTGGAAGTTAAAATAAACGAAAAGGTCAGGAACTTATCAGGAGGAGAAAGGCAAAGGGTGGCAATAGCAAGAGCTATAATAAATGACCCTGAGGTAATCCTTGCAGATGAACCGACAGGTTCGTTAGATGCAGAAAACGGGGAAAAAATCATGGACATTCTGGAAAGTTTGGTAGACAAGGGTAAAACTTTATTGATTGTAACACATAATGAAGCTATTGCAAAAAGATGTGACAGGATATTCAGAATAAAGGATGGATATGTGGAGATAGAAGAGTAACACAGTTTTGGTTATTTTTAATACCCATGCCAATTCAAATCGGCTTGTAATTGTTTCCTTTACCATGTATTATATAGATAAGGAAAGGAAAAGTAAAGCTACTTTTATATTCATATTTTCGGATGTTTCTTTTTTATCAATAGATAAAAATGGTTTAAGAGAAAAAACAGTTTTATTATTTAAAGGGTATCGAAGTTAGATTCAATAAGAGGAAGATTTAAATAAATGCAAAATTTAAAGGGTAATATACAATTTTTCTTGGCAGTACCATTATTTTCAAATCTTTTTACCTCTTTAATGGCGCCTTTTTGGGTAGTATATTTTAACAGAATTAATTTGGATTTTGCACAAATTTCACTGCTCATAATTATAAATCATGTAGCGGTTACATTATTTGAAATACCAACTGGTGCTCTTGCTGATACATAATCAAACAGGAGGGACGGTTCCTTCTGTCTGATTTTTTCAGATAAAAGGAACCGTCCCCCTTGTTTGACTGTGGGAAGAAGATGCAATTGACTTGCACTCATAGAGATGGGACAAAAGATCTAAAGTTTCCTGTTTGGGTATGACTTTACCGTTTTCAAATTTTCTAAGTGTATCCCTGCTGATGAAAACTTGTTCAGT
>NZ_AVAF01000129.1 GCF_000445185.1 Thermoanaerobacter sp. A7A | reverse complement strand
AATTATGTTCTTTGTTGTAAACATTTTATTTACATCTTGCTTTTTTAGTCCAGTAGGAGAAGGGAAAGTAGTTCCACTGTGGGAAGAAGATGCAATTGACTTGCACTCCTATGACTCCATTGGGATGAAATGATGGGGTGAATCGATTTAGTTTTCTTTTTAAAGTACATAAAACGCCAGAGACAAATGCAGGTGACAGTTCCTTTTATCCGATTTCTAGATTCCAAACAAAAAGAACCGCCTTCTTTGTTTGGATTATTTGTGTTAAAGTCCAAATTTTCGGATAATTTATTTTAAAAATCCCTTTTCAAATCTTATACCACTGTATTTTACTCTCTTAGAAGCCATTTTACAAATTTAGCCTATTGTAACTTACAGTTACAAAATTAAAAATTTTCACTGGTGATATAGTTTTTTTGCTTGGAATATTGACGTACATTAGTGTAACTCCAGCTTATGTGAATGATAAAAAAGAGGTGCTCCAATATCTAGTAGCAGAAGAAAGAGAACCAAGGATACATGGAGATATAAATAATCCATGGGGTGGATAGAAGCTTAGAAATTGAAAAGTATTTTTCATATCCAATGCTTACTATCGTAGAAGATACTATTATAAATAGAAAAGATGCAAAGCAAAAGTAGATTTCAGGCAGGTTGAATGCACATCTTAGAACTGTGATATAAATACAAATAAAAAGTTTTAAGATGTGCTCAGCATAAAAATTGTTTAGGGGGAGGTGTCAATGGTGAGAAAGATAAATTTCGACCCCATCGTTAATCCAGCATTTTGTGGTTTAGCGAAAATATGCGGCGTTGAAATTAAGTAAAAATTAGGTGAGATGTGTAGTTTGAAAGACTACATATCTCACCCTCCTTTTTTCCTTGATCATAATTGGATTATAAGAAGGAGCGTGTTTTCGATGTATTATGAAAAGGCTAATGTTTATATTACTAATGACAAGAAAATATTATTTGATTTGAATAAATATGATATATACGAGATTGATGATGAAACTTTCAACTTATTTGAAGAAATATATTTTGAGGTAGAAAAAGGAGTTTTATTTGATGAAAACATTAATGAAAGCACTCCTAAAAAGAAAGAAATATATGAACTGTTGTTTAGATTTCGGAATTATAACAGTAGTGGAGAAAGAGAGACTACCCAGATAAGGATCCACACGAGCAATGAGTGTAACCTTAAGTGCAAGTACTGTTATGCAAACCATGGGGACTATAACCAAGGGCAAGCTATAATGACAGAAGAAATAGCGGAAAAAGTAGCTGATTTTATAAAGTTAAATTTTCCAAAAGTTAAAGTTATAGTATTTTTTGGAGGAGAACCTTTACTTGGATTTAAAGCTATAGGAAAGATATGTGAAAAAATGGGAAAAGAAACACATTACATTGTTAACACTAATCTTACGATTTTAAATGAAGAAATAATAAAACTAATTAACGAGTATAGTATAAATGTTACAGGAAGCATAGATGGTCCAAAGGAAATACATGATCTTAATAGGGTATATAAAAGGAACGGAAGAGGAAGCTTTGATATTGTTAGGCACAATGCTAGGAAACTTATGGAGGAAACAGAATATTTCGATACGGTGGATGCCGTATATACTCTTCCAGCTCAAAAAAAGTATTCTAAACATCAGATCGCAGAGTACCTTTACAAAGAATTTAAAGTAAAATATATTGCTATTGGCGATGTGATTACAGAAGATGAAACGCTTAAAGTAGAAAAGGAAAAGGTCCAAGATATAGAAAAAGAAGTTGAATATGTGTTTGACAATATAATCGCTGATAGGTTTATTTATCTAAATGAATACTCTCTTCCATTAATATCATTTTTCTCCAAATCATATAATGATAATTTTTGTACTACAGGTATCTCAAATATTACGATAACAGCCAGCGGGGATATATGGCCATGCCAATTGTTCATTGGGAGAAATGAATATCATATGGGGAAAATAGATTTTAACGACATTACAAACTTCGATTTTAAAAAATTCAATAAGGTGTCAGATAATTTTTACAAAATAAAGAAATCTAGATTTTCAGAATGTCAGAAATGTATTGCTAGATATTGGTGTGTAAAGTGCTTGGGAGCTATACAAAAAAATAACTTAGAAGAAAATATCATAACAAGTGAGTGTATAAATATACGGAAAATAACAGAAATAGTCTTAGAAAAATTAGGATATTACATTTTAAATGGCAATTTTGAAAAACTATACGGCAACCTAAGGAAAACAACAAAAGGAATTGAGGATAAATTTTTAAATGTTGTGTGAAAAGGAGTGAAAGACCTGTATGAGAGAATTTCTATTCAAGTATAAAAAAGAGTTTGTGCTTGCAGTATTTTTCTTAGTAGCTTCTGTATTGATAAATATTTACTTTGCTTTTATTTATAAAAAACTCATAGATGTAGCAACTACACGTGATTTGGTGAAATTTTATTCTGTTGTCAAATTCGCAGTAATGTTTACCATATTGGAAGCAGTAGTTGGATGGTTAAATAGAACAACTCGATTTCATTACATGAAAAAAACTTTGATATACCTAAAAGACAGGTTATTTAGAGCAATCATTAAAAAGGATGTGGAACATTTTAATGAAGTTAATACAGGTAAGTACATTTCAATTATTTCAAATGATGTAAAGATTGTAGAAGAGGATTATTTTAACAATTTCTTTAGGCTTTTAGGCAGTGCAGTAGGATTTGTGGCTGCATTAATTTCTCTATTTATATTAAGTTACAAAATAACTGTGATGATAATACTCATGGCAATTCTTAGTGTAATAATTCCTCGCATTTTTGATGATAAGATTGCTAAAATGAGAAACGATTATTCTGAGAGCTTAGAACTTTTTACTATAGAATCTAAAGATACTCTTACAGGACTTGAAGTGATAAAGAGCTTCGGGATAGAGGATAAAGTACATGAGAAGTTTTCAAAAGTTAATGAAGATGTGGAAGATAAAAAGCTTAAATACAGCGTGCTTTTAAATACCTCTGACACCATGTCAGAAATTTTAAGTAGCTTTATTTTCCTCTCTGTATTTGCAGTAGGTTTATACTTTAATATAAAAGGAGAGATGACTTTAGGAACGATGATTGCCTGTGTACAGCTTACCAATAACATAATTATGCCAATATACAGTATGGGTCAAAATCTCAACAGGATACTCTCATTAAAGAGCATATCACAGAAGATAAATGAAGTATTACAGGAAAAGGAAGAGAGGAATGATTATATACCAGTAAAATCTTTTAACGACTCAATAGAATTTAAAAACGTATCTTTTAGCTACACAGGGGAGACAAAAGCTTTGGATAATATAAACTTTACAATCAAAAAAGGAGGAAAGTACGCATTAGTAGGGACAAGTGGAGCAGGGAAATCCACAATACTCAAGTTATTGTTAAAACAATATGAAAACTATGAAGGAGAAATAAAATTAGATGGGATAGAATTAAGAAGAATAGACAAGAAAGACTTATTCAAGATAATAACCCTATTACATCAGAATGTATTCATATTTGACGGGACAGTAAAAGACAACATAACCCTATTTAATGACAGATACACGGATGAAGAAGTAGTAAGAGCGGCGAAGATAGCAGGATTAGGGCCGTTATTAGAGAAATTGCCAGAGGGGATATTAAGTGATGTAGGAGAAGGGGGAAAACTTTTATCGGGAGGGGAGAGGCAGAGGATAGCGATAGCTAGGTCAATAATAACAAATGCGTCAATACTGGCACTGGATGAAGCGACAGCGGCGTTAGACAATGAGACGGCGTATATGATAGAGAAGACGATACTAGATATGGACATAACAGCGATAGTTGTAACACACAGGTTGTGGAGTGAGCTACTCAAAAGGTATGACGAGATAATAGTATTAAGGGATGGAAGGATTGTGGAGAAAGGAAGGTTTGATGATTTAATGAAGATGAAAGGGTATTTTTACAGTTTGTTTAATATAGAGAAGCTGGATAAAGTAGAGGAGCGTATAGAAGAAGAGGGAATATATGTGGTGTAAGGTAAAGTGTTTTATAGAGGAGGATGAGCCAAAGTGAAGGCATTTTTGTTAAAATATAAAAAAGAATTTGTAATTGTAGTATTTTTTGCAATTCTTGCTGCTCTGATGAATGTTTTTGTAGCATTTATCTTAAAAATGTTTTTTGATGTAGCTACAATAGGCAGATTAGAGAATTTTTATACTGCCGTTGAAATAGCATTGGTTTTTGTGATTTTCAACAGCCTTGTACTCTGGTTGGCTCAAATATCTAAATTCGACTATATCAAAAAGAGCTTAATACATTTAAAAAATGTACTCTTTGAGAAAATTATAGGAAAAGATTTAAATCAATTTGATGAAGTAAATACCGGTAAATATATTTCAATTGTTTCCAACGATATAAACATGATAGAAGAAAATTATTTCAACAACTTTTTTGAACTGGTAAGCAGTGGAGTGGGATTTTTAGCAGCACTAATTGTTTTATTCATACTTAGTTATAAAATTACCTTTATAATAATTGGTTTGACAGTTTTAAGCATGTTAATACCGAGAGTTCTGGATAGAAAGATAAGCGATTTAAGATGAATTTTCTCACACAGTTTAGAAGAATATACGAGTATGGCAAAAGATATCCTCGCGGGGTTTGAGGTAATAAAAAGCTTTGGCATAGAAGGAAAGGCAAAAGAGAATTTTGAAAATGTAAATGAAGAAGTAGAGAAAAATAAGCTCAAATTCAATTTAGTACTGAATATGGCAGATGTAATTGGGTATTTTTTAGCTTTGGGTTTAATGTTAGTAGTGTTTAGATTAGGTATGTGGGAAGAAGATGCAATAGAACTACACTCCTATAATTCCATTGGGATGAAGTAATGAGTGAATCGATTTAGTTTCCTCTTTAAAGTACATCAAACGCCGGGGATGGTTCCTTTTGTCCGATTTTTAGGTTTCAAACAAAGAGAACCGTCCCCTTTGTTTGGATGATTTATGTTAAAATCCAAATTTTCAGATAATTTATTTTAAAAATCCCTTTTTAAATCCTGTACCACTGTATTTCACTGTTTTTGAAGCCATTTTACAAATTTAACCTGTTGTAACTTACAGTTACAAAATTAAACTTGAATTCGGCAAGTAGCAAGCAAATTAAAAATTCAATTTCCATGAATGTAAAAAAAACGGTGTTTTGTTATAAGTTTTGCACTTTGATAACTGCATATTTACATTGAAAGAATAAAAGCTATATCCTTTTTTACAGTTAATTTACTCTTTTAAGGTATAGCAAAGCTAACCGTCTACTTGATATGGCGGTTTCTATCATTTGGTATATTTTTTGGTATATTCTATGTGTTTACTATGTTAAGCAAAATACCATTAGTGCTTTTCGTATATACGTTATCACAGTTTTAAGAAACGGATTATTAGGATAACGTATATGCCTATAACGTCCTTTCCCAACAAGATTACCAGGTACATTATATAATATTCGCCTTATTGTGGTTATCTCATGATGACTCATAAACTCTGGCAAGATAGTCCTTTTGAACCAATTATGGAGATTGTAAGCGATCATTTTGATAAGCAAAAATATTTCGTTGCAAAATTTGTTTCTTTGACTGTTTTTTGAAAAAGCAAATCCTTCTTTTAGTTCATCTATTTTGTTTTCAATGTCGCAGCGTTGGTTGTATTCATGAAATATTTCTTCAGGTGTCATGTACTCAATATTTGTTACTATAGCTTGATATTCATATTTGAATTCGTCTATATCCATACAAATCTGCCCTGTTTTGGGCTGTGGCAGTTTTTTGCGTATAATCACAATTCTGCGTACTTTATCCCATTTAGGCATTTTTGCATATATTTCATTTACACTAAAGGTTTTATCTATTTCAGTCCAAGGATAAAGGTGTTCTCTTTGATTGACATAGTCTATAAAGCATCTGATCCATGCCTGATTTTTAGCTTTCATTACATATTCATAACCTTTAGATTCAAAATACAGCATATTATCGTAGTCAAATGCTCCACGGTCAACGCGTACTCGCTTAATTATCCAATTTTCAGGAAGCTGTTCTTCGCAAGATTTTACAAAATCTAAGAAACCATGATTTGTGTGATGTTTACCTTCTTCAAGAGTAACATTAACAAGTTCATCAGTATTAGCAATAATGCCGATTTTTTCTTTAAATGCTTGTATGTATGTGAAAGTTACATTGTTTGATACTGTAAAATTATCAAAAGTTGCTGGCAAAATATATTTTGAAAACCCCTTTTCTTTTGTAAGATTAAGTGTTAAACTCATATTATGGAGATTCTCCTTTCTGTTAATGTTTTTGTTTGTCACTTAAATTTTATCAGAAAAAGGGGAATCTCCATATATTTTTTGTAAAAAATTTTTCACTTAATTTAGCCCTCAAATGGCTCTATTTGGGCATTTCGTAAATTCACTTGCCGAATCCAAGTTTAAATTTAAATAATTAGGGTATATTCAAAAGTAGCTAAAAAGGTAGGTTTTCTTCTTTCTTAAAAATATTTCTATGTTGTATATAAAAGAATAATTCGACAAATATGAGGGGAAATTCTACATAAAAGATAAAGAATTCAAGAGTGATAGGAAAAAGTATGTCTCCAGAATCGCTTAAATGAAGGCTTTTGAATTTTGCACAAGTCTATTTCAAAAAGCAAGGAGGTGAAAAATAAATGAAGGTACTTTCACCAGCAAAGTTAGAACAAAATGGATTAAAGGTAATTCCACCACTTTGTGGACCTTGTTCCCATTTGGGTGGATGTAGAAGTATTGAGATATACTAAAATAAAAGATACAAACTATTCTTGAATAAAAAATGCTGTGCTCATAAGAGAGTAACCAATATGTGCCTTATGAGCACAGCAAGGATTTCTTTTTTGTGGGTTTTGGTTTTGATAATTACTGCTTTTGACACGAAGCAAGAAGCTTTCTCTTTTCTCAAATCCTTCTCTATAATCTTTTCCCTACCAAGTATTGTAAGGTTTAATATACCTCAAAATTAGAGGTTTATCTGACATAATTTATAGACTTTAGGGGTGTGAAAAATGAAATTTACAAAATTTTACTCTTTTTTAGATGTAAACCAACATCATTATTTGTTAAATACCATAAATTCTGCGTTGATAGAGCTGGATGATGAACACTACGAGAAACTTAAAAAAGCTTTTTATCTAAATAATCCAGATGTCATTGAAACCGATGAAAAAAATGTACTAGCAGACAATGGTTTTTTAATTGAAGACACAATAGATGAGTACTTGAGTATTCGAAACAAGTATCTTTTCTCTAAGTATAACGTTTCTTATAATTTGAAGTTAGATATTGCTGTTACTAATAAATGTAATTTTTCTTGTGTATATTGTTACGAAAATTTTTCTGATAGTAAGATGTCATTTGAACTTAATGATGAAATAAAAAGCAAATTCTGTAATAATTTGAGAAAATATTTAAATCATATGATAATGAATTATAAAGTAAAATCGCTTCAAGTAACTTGGTATGGTGGTGAACCTTCACTTGAATGGTCCTTAATCTTTACATTAAATAATGAGTTTATAAAATTAGGAAATGAACATCATATACGATATAAAAATGTGATTGTTACTAACGGTTTTTTAATTGACGAAAGTATAGCTACTAAATTATCGCAACAAAACACAGAATATGTACAAATAACTGTTGATGGACCCGAAATAATTCATGATAAGAGAAGATATCTTGCTAATAAAAAAGGGACCTATTCAAAGATTTTAGATGGGATATACAATCTTCTGAAAAACGGAGTAAATACAGTTGTAAGAGTAAATATTGATAAAGGTAATATAGATTATATTGAGATATTAATAGAGGAATTATATAGTAGATTTCAAACGTTTGTAGGAAAAGGTTTGCTTTCACTTGATTTAGCAAGAGTATTTGGGCATCGAGATTCTTTTTCACTTTCGGAGTTTTATAGCAAACGTAAAATTATTATGAAAAAAGCAGTAAAATTAGGATTTATTAACCCATCACTTGAAAGTGGTGGTGTAAGAGCATATTGTAATGCAGAAACTGATGTACTTAGTAATCTTACTATTGATGTTTTTGGGAATATATACAAATGTTGGAATTATGTTTTTGTCAAGGATTCTAGCTATTGTACTTTAGATGAGCTTATTGAAAATAATTTTGAAATATTACCTCAAAACA
Organism: Thermoanaerobacter sp. A7A; assembly: GCF_000445185.1. Lineage (GTDB taxonomy): Bacteria > Bacillota > Thermoanaerobacteria > Thermoanaerobacterales > Thermoanaerobacteraceae > Thermoanaerobacter. Next base: position 9,894 of record NZ_AVAF01000129.1, on the reverse strand, counting down.
AAAATAGATTGGATTACGTGGAAAAAGTGTCACTTCTAAATGCTAACAATGGGCAATGCTTAAAATGTAAATATATTACATACTGTGCTGGTCTATGTCCAGATGTGAGAAAAAAAATAGCAAACGGAGAAGAAGAAAATATTTATAAAAATGAAAAATGCAAATCAATAGTAGAAGATTTAATAAAAGAGCAGATTAAATTAATTTATAATACAGACTAAATAAAGGGGTTTTATTATGGAAGCAATAAAAAAGTTTAAAGTTTTGTGGGAGATAATTCCTAAAAAAGATAAAATTTATTATATTGCTTACACCATAATTTCAATAATTCATTCATTATTGTTTGTTCTTTTGCCTTTCTTGTATAGAGATATTATAAACGCAGTTACTACAAGAGTTTATCCTGAAGAAAAAGTGTTTTTTTACATCGCTCTCACGATACTTGGGTATGCATCAATAAGATTGTGGAGTTTGATGAATGTATACATAAAAGAAAAAATGACTAAAAATCTTTTAGATAAGCTTTTTTCCTCTATACTTAAGATGGATTTAAAATTTTTTATAAGAAAAGATGCAGGTTACTGGGCGAGTATATTTTCAAATGATGTGAGATTTGCCTCACAGCTTTACAGCGATTTTCTTTACACTCTTCCGGCAGAATTTATCGTGTTTATTGCTATACTGGCAATTTTATTTGTCTACTGCAAACCGCTTTTAATTATAGTTACTGTTATTCTTTTTGCAGTAACCCTTATAAGTTTATTGAGAGAAAAATATGTAATTCCTCATTATGACAGAGCGCAAGAGAATTTAAGGATAACAAGTGACCATATAAATGCGTACTTAAAGGGGATAGAGGACCTCATACACTACAGAGGGGAGTCTTTTTTGAAGAAGAAATTTTTAGAGGATTTCAGCTCTTATATTGACAATATCAAAAACTATCTCTTAAGAGATTTTCTAAATGGATATTCTATAAACCTTTTTAATGAATTTGGGAAACTTGCAGCTATAGGTATGTCTTTACTGTTTTTTGTAAGGGGAGACTTTAGTTTTGGCACAGCAGTAATGCTAATAACGTTTTCTACAATGTCTTATGATAAAGCTAATTATATTGTTGAAAACTTGAAATGGCTTCAGAATTTTCCACCTCATATAGAAAAAATACAAGAGGCAATTGAATTACCGGAAGTAGAGATGGAAGATAAAGGCACAGGTAATTTTGAAGAATTGATTTTAAATAATGTTAGTTTTAGCTATGATGGAAAGCTTGTTTTAAAAAACTTTAGTATGCAGGTGAAAAAAGGTGAGATAGTTGCTTTAATTGGCAGGAGCGGGATAGGAAAATCGACTGTTTTAAAGATTATAACGGGATTTTTAAAACCTCAAAAGGGAGAAGTAATTTTTTTACAGGGGAAGCCTAAAATAGGCATGTTATTTCAAGGAGGGCGATTATTTAACCGCACTCTTAGAGAAAACTTGCTTATAGCAAAACCAAATGCCTCTGAAGAAGAATTGGTAGAAGCCTTGAAAAAGGCAGGACTGTTGGAGTGGTTTGAGAAACTGCCAAAAGGGTTTGATACACAAATAGGACAGACAGGAAAGCTTATTTCAGGAGGAGAACGGTCGAGATTGTCACTAGCAAGGACGATTTTGTTTGATCCGGAAATTCTTTTACTTGATGAGCCTTTGGTAGGTGTAGACCAAGATAGAAAAGAAGAAATACTTGATACACTAAAAGAACTGCTAAAAGGCAAAACCTGCATTTTAGTTACTCATGATAAGAGTTTATTGAGAATTGCTGACAGGACAATATATATAATGGAAGAGGAAGATGCAGTATGACTAATATAAAATGGGTGTTTCGTTCAATAAATAAAACTCTTTTGATAAGCTTTTTTGCTGTTTTTTCCGTATATTTGCTATCTGAAACAGGACTTTTAATATTGCCATTACTTTATGGGCAGATTTTAAATACAGTTGAAAGCACAAGGATTTTTCCATTACATCTTTTTATGATGCTCTTAGGCTTTACTGTTTTGCTTCTGACACTTAGGTCTTATACAAGTTTTATAAACAGCAGGCAGCAGGCTAAAATTCACGAAAACCTCTGTTTAGTTGCAATCAAAAAAATATTTAATCTTCCTCCTTCCAAAGTTGCGGAAAAAGGGTCAAAATATTATACAGACACGGTTTTGGAAAGGACGAGAGAGGTTTCTACTCTTTTTGACATTAAAGCTATGACAGGAATTATTAATCTCATAAAGCTTTTTGTAATAACAGTAATAATATTTTTTATAGATAAAATTGTGGGAGTTGTCTCAGTTGTCCTTATCCTCATATCTATCTGCATCTATAAATATGGAAATGAATATTTTATGAAACACAATAAAGAATTGATAGAGAAGAAAATGGAGTATCTGAGCAACGTAGAAGACACTATAAAAAACAAAGAGGAGATACATGTATTGAATGCTTTTTCCTATGAGTTAAAAAGAAATGATATTTTTACAGAAGAATTAAGGAAAATGGCGTCTAAAATTTTTGCTAGAGATTTTATTCACTTTTTTATAGAGCTTGATTTTGTAAGGATTTTTTATGAACTATTGGTCTTTACATGGGGCCTTTATCAGGTGTACATTGGAAGCTATCAAATAGGTGCAGGAATAGTGCTTATTGGGTACAGTACAATGATTACAGGGCCAATCGTATATTTAAATTCAATTCTTTTAAATATAAAAAACAGCCTAAATGCAGTTGATATTCTAAAGGAATTAGAGGTAAAAGAAGAAGGGGTAATTGTACCTGAAGGAGAAATTGAAGAAATCATTTTTGACAAAGTTAACTATACAGTAAATGGTAGAGATATTTTTAAAGATTTTTCTTTTAGTATTAAAAAAGGTGAAAGGATTGCCATTTTAGGACCTTCTGGTAAAGGGAAAAGCACGCTTGTTACACTTATTTTAAAAGACATCAAGCCTACATCAGGTAAGATACTCATAAATGGGAAGGACATAAACTTTATTTCTAAGGACTGGCTCTATCAGCAGATTGCAGTGCTTTCTCAGAATTCTACTTTGTTTCCGGCAACAATTGAAGAAAATATAAAATTAGGGGAGGACTTTTACAGGAGGGAGGAGTTAGAGGGGATTTTAAGAATAGTGAAACTTCCTTTTGATTTGGATTATACAATTGAAGAAAATGTTTCAAATGTTTCTCAAGGTGAAAAAGAGAGAATTTTACTGGCAAGGCTTATAGCTCACGACAAAAACTTTATTATTCTTGATGAACCTCTTGAGGGAGTGGACATTGAGACTAAAAAAGAAATCATAAGCTTTTTAAAGGAGTATCTTAAAGATAGGACAGCTTTAGTGATAACACATAGAGATGAAATTGCACAAAACCTATGTGAGAGGGAAGTAAGGATAGATGAGAGATAATAGCAATTTTTTTATTGTCTAAACCTTATAAAAAATGGCATTCACAAGGTCGGGGGTTCAAGTACCCTTGGCTCCACCAAAAAAGTACTGAAAAATGGGAGCACTTAGGGTTCATTTGCCTAAGTGCTTTTCTTTTTTACTACAAAATTGTTGTAATGGCCTAAAAAGATATAAAAGTTTATGCATAAGTGTCATGGTAAAAATAGGATTTGCAGGATTTATAAATAATTATGACTAAAAATTTATAAAATTGTAGCCGTGGCCACAGTTTTATTTATGTATTGTGATATAATTACAAAAAATAAATCCATTTTAAAGGGGGATAGTTTATGATTAAGTTAATTGGTATTTTAATCATTATTGTGGGATTTGTCTTGAAGCTCGATACTTTAGCAGTGGTTTTAATTGCTGGTATTGTGACTGGCCTGGTGGCAGGGGTACCTTTTCATAAAATTGTAGAAATTTTAGGAAAAGCTTTTGTAGACAATAGATATATGTCTATATTTATTATCTCATTGCCTGTAATTGGAATACTTGAAAGGTATGGTCTCCGTGAAAGGGCTGCATATGTAATAGGAAAGATAAAAGCAGCTACAGTGGGAAAAGTAACTTCTTTATATTTAGCACTTAGGACATTGGCAGCGATGTTCGGCTTAAGGCTTGGGGGACATGTACAATTTATACGACCTTTGATATTACCTATGGCAGAAGGGGCAGCAATGAATAGATATGGCGAAATAAAAAGCGAAGACCATGAAAGGATTAAGGGCTTAGAAGCTGCAGTAGAAAACTATGGTAATTTCTTTGGGCAGAATGCTTTTGTTGCAGCAGGAGGTGTTTTGCTAATTGTTGGTGTATTAAAAGAATTAAACTATACTGTAGAAGCTTTAGATATCGCAAAAGCGTCAATACCTATTGCGTTAATAATAATGGTAGTTGGTACTTTGCAGTTTTTCTATTATGACAGAAAATTTGACCAAAAGTATGGGATAAGAACGAGGTCCAAAAAAGAAAATAGGTAAAATGCTTAGGAAGGAGGAGTATTGAATGCTTAAGGATTCTTTAACTGAAATCCTATACATTATGATGGGCATAGTTTCTTTTTACTCAGCGTATGCTACACTAAAAGAAAAAAATCATCCTTCAAAAATCCCTACTGCTTTATTTTGGGGATTATTAGGAATAATTTTACAATTTAGTCGAATAGGCTTATTGTGGGGTAATAAAAACATTTATATACCTGATATATATACAGGATACATGGTTATTGTATTGACTCTATTATCTGCATTTCGATTAGTCAAAATTGGAAAATTTGACGAATCAACCTCAGAATTTAAAGAACAAATGTCACAAAAAATTGGCAATCTAATTTTTGTTCCAGCTTTGGCTCTTGGCATAGTTACATTTATTGTTGCTCAAATATGGACAAAACAACTTGGCTCTCTTGTTGCATTTTGGATATCGACTGTAGTTGCAGCAATTTTAGCATTGGTGATTACAAAAGGGAAAGTTAAAGAAATGGCTGATGATGGTAGAAGATTACTTGAAGTAGTAGGACCTATAAGCATTTTACCGCAACTTCTTGCTGCTTTAGGAGCTGTTTTTACAGTTGCAGGTGTAGGTGAAGTAATAGCAAGTGGGATAAAGACAATTATTCCTCAGGGTAATATACTTTTAGGGGTAATTGCTTATTGTGTAGGAATGGCTCTATTTACAATGATAATGGGCAATGCTTTTGCAGCATTTGCGGTTATTACAGCAGGAATTGGAATCCCTTTTGTAATAGCTCAAGGAGGGAATCCGGTGATAGTAGCGGCTTTAGGTATGACAGCAGGATATTGTGGAACTTTAATGACACCAATGGCGGCGAATTTTAATATAGTTCCGACTGCAATATTGGAAATGGAAGATAAGAAATATGGAGTTATAAAATATCAAGTTCCTGTAGCTATTGCCATGCTCATTATTCACATAATACTAATGTATTTTTGGGCGTTTTAATATTTTTATGAAAGGGTGATGTGATAATGAAAATACTAGTAACAGCCTTTGATCCTTTTGGTGGGGAAAGTATTAATCCTTCTTATGAAGTATTAAAAAATTTGAAAGATAATATAGAAGGTGCGGAGATAGTTAAGATTCAAGTTCCTACTGTTTTTTATCTTTCTGTTGAGAAAGCAATAGAAAAAATAAAGGAAGTTAAGCCGGATGCAGTTCTAAGTATTGGACAGGCTGGCGGGCGATATGATATAACTGTTGAAAGAATAGCGATTAATATTGATGATGCTAGAATTCCAGATAATATAGGGCAACAACCAATTGATACGCCGATTGACCCTGAAGGTGCTCCAGCTTATTTTGCCACTATTCCAATAAAAGAGATAGTAGAAGAGATAAAAAAAGAAAATATACCGGCATCAATTTCTAATACAGCAGGTACGTTTGTGTGCAATCATCTAATGTATGGAATTCTAAATTACATTCACAAAAACAAATTAAATATTAAAGCAGGCTTTATTCACATACCTTATTTGCCAGTACAAGTTTTGAATAAGCCTTATACTCCTTCCATGTCTTTAGGGGATATGGTTAAAGCTATAGAAACTGCTATAAAAGTAATTGCAAAAAAAAGTAGATAGCAGTTATTTAGGAGAAACAAAAAAATTATTTGTATATGGGGAGAGATTATTACTTTCTATGATGATGGCAGCGTTTTGCCAAGTATTGATGAATTAGAGTTGTATTTTGGAGATAATCATGAAATTATGTATCTGAGAGAAAAAAGATAAGTGTTTTATGAGGATGGCAAGAAAGAATATGTAGATATTTATGTATATAAAAAGGACATAAAAAACGAGCCTCATATTTATATTGCAACGTGTGATTGGAGGGTATTTTTACTAAATAGATGAAACTATTTTAGGCATGGGGATTTTATGCTCCATGCTTTTTTGATATAAAAGATCAAAATATAGAAATATAATTTTGAAAATAGTATAATAAATTTTAAGGTTGACTTTTTTAATTAAACATATTGTAAAAATAGTAAAATTGTTGGTGCAATTTTTATTGTTTCAAACAGGAGAGAAGTGGGGAGCTGAAAGGGGATGACTATAAGTTCGGTATATAATGAAATGTTTGATATAAATCGACAGAAAGATATGAGAAAATTTTTCCTTAATATAGCTATACAGGGATATAAAAAGAGTTTTTTGAAAAATGAAACTATAACAATTAATTATAACAAACCATATATTGCCATAATAACGAAAGGGTTGATAAAGCAATTTATTTCAAATAAAAATGGAAAGATAAAAGTCCTTTATTTGTTGCAACCAGGGGAAATATTTGGAGAATTTTCCTATTTAGGAGGAGGATTTGATTTAATTGAAGGTCAAGCTATAAAAGATAGTGAAATATCTATTATTTTTGAAGATAAATTAAGTTCTATTCTGGAAACAAATCCTGATATGTATAAATATATTGCTCATAGCATGAGCAGAAAATTTAGAATTGTTACTATGCAGATGAGCGATTTAATTTTCAAAGATTCAATGGGAAGACTGTGCGATTTTCTAATTAGATTATTCTATCAACAAGGCAAGAAGATAAAAAAAGGTTATATAATAGATATTCCTTTAACCCATGAGAATATTGCCAATTTAATAGGATGTGATAGAGTAACGGTTACAAAAGGACTAAATAAGTTAAAAAAAGAAGGTTTAATTGAGATAGATGGAAAAAAGATTATAATAAAAGACCTTCGCTACCTTGAAAATTATGTGGATTCATAACATTTAAGCATGATATAATAAATAACAACCCCGCCTTTTAAGTGGCGGGGTTAGTAATTTGTGAAACATATAGTTTACTTAACCTTTTCAATTATGGCTTTTACAAAAGCCACCAAATCATTTGGAGTTCTGGAGGTTATTAAATTTCCATCTACAACTACTTCTTCATCTACATACTGGGCTCCTGCATTTATTAAGTCATCTTTTATTGAGAAAAAGCTTGTCACTCTTTTTCCTTTTAAATTGCAAGCGGAAGCCATAATCCAGGGGCCATGGCAAATAGCCGCTATTGGTTTTTGTAGTTTGTCCATTTCTTTGACAAAATTAATAGTGTCATTACATCTTCTCATGTAATCAGGTGAATAACCCCCAGGGATTATTACTGCATCATAATCTTCTGCTTTTATATCTTTTGAAGCATGGGTGCTTTTCATTGGATATCCATGTTTTCCTGTGTATACTTTGTCTTTTTCTGGACCTATTAAATGTACTTCATATCCTTCTTCTTTAAGTCTATAGTATGGATATAGTAGTTCTGGTTCTTCATACATATTCTCAATTAATATAGCAATTTTTTTCATAAGAATTCACCTCTTAGGATTTTTATGGTTAATATTATTGTAACATTTATGGCAACTTATGTAAAGAAATTAAAATTTCACATTAACCACCTCATAAGTTTTCACTTATATGTTGTATAAAATTATATTATTTTACTTATGTCAATGCAAGTTTTAAAATATAACTATGAAAGAGGTGGTCAATGTGTTATTAAAAGAAGGGAAAATAGGGAATGTTAAGTTAAAAAATAGGATAATTATGTTGCCTACTGTTACAAATTTATCAAATGAGGGGTTTGTAAGCGAAAGAGAAGTGGAATATTATAAAAGAAGGTCAAAAGGTGTTTCATTGGTCATTGTAGGTGCGAGTTACGTAAACAAATTAGGAAAATTTTTCATAAATCAAATTGGAATAGATGACGATGATAAAATAGAAGGCCTTAAAAGATTATCGGAAGTCATACGTCAAAACGGTGCAAAAGCTGGTATTCAACTTGCAATGCACAATCCAAAATACAAACCTTCAGATTTTACAAAAGAGCAGCTTCAAGATTTTGTACAAAATTTTGTAGAGGCAGCAATAAGGGCGGAAAAATCTGGTTTTGATGCTGTGAAGTTGCATTTTGCTCACGGATGGTTTGTAAATCAATTTTTATCTCCTGATACAAACAAAAGGACTGACGAATACGGAGGAAATTTTGAAGGAAGGACAAAGTTTGCACTTGATATATTGCGAGAAGTTAAAAAAACTATTCCGGAGATGACGGTAATTTGCAGGATTAATGGCAGTGATTTTACAGATAGAGGCTTTACAATTGAAGAGAGTGTAAGATTCGCAAAACTGTTAGAATACCATGGTGCTGATGCTTTAGATATATCGGGAGGTGTATCTTCCACATCGGAGTACCATATCTCTCCTATGGGAATTGGAGATAAGCCTTTGATTGGAATTGTAAAGAGGATAAAAGAAAATGTAACTATACCTGTTATAGCGATTGATAAGCTCGGCAGTGTTTATGATTGGGAAAAAGTTTTAGAGGATGGCATAGCTGATTTTATAGGGATAGCTCGTGGTTTCATAGGAGATCCGGATTTGGCGGAAAAATTGATAAAAGGACACGAAGAAGATATAAGGTATTGCATTCACTGCAATCAGGCGTGTATTGCATACATTCAAAAAGGACTTTCTGTTTCTTGCATGATTAATCCAGAGGTAGGAAGAGAAAAAGAATTTGAAGTAAAGACCGATAAACCATTAAATATAGCTGTAATTGGCGGCGGGCCAGCGGGCATGTCTGCGGCCAAATATCTCGCAAAAAAAGGCCATAACGTTACTTTGTTTGAAAAAGAAAATAAACTTGGTGGACAACTAAATGTAGCAAAAGTGCCTCCTCATAAACAAGAGATAGGAAAAGTTATTGAATATCTGGAAAATGATTTAAAGAAATACAATGTCAAAGTACATTTAAATAAAAAAATAAGTTTACAGGAAATAAAAGAAATGCCTTATGATAAAATTGTCATTGCTACAGGCTCAAAGCCAGCTAAAATCAATTTGGATGCGGATATAAATCCCTACATGGCTATTGAAGTATTGGAGGGAAATATTCCAAAAGGAAGAGATATTGCAATAATTGGTGGAGGCCTTACTGGACTTGAAACAGCCGAATACCTTGCTGAAAAAGGGAAAAAAGTGACAGTTTTAGAAATGAAAGAAGAAGTTGGCGAAGGGATATACCCAATGGTTAAAAAACTGATTTTAAATAGATTAAAAGAACTTAAAGTTGATATAATCACAAATGCTTTAATAAAAGAAATATCTGGGGGGAAACTCATGTATACTTCCAAGGACACATATAAAGTAGTCAAAGTGGAGGATGTAGTTTTAGCAGTTGGAAATTTACCTGATACTGAATTTGAGGAACTAAAAAATGAGAACAGATATTATTTCATTGGTGACTGCAAAACTGTTGCTTCTGCAGTAGAAGCGATAAGGGATGGAGCAGAGCTTTCACTCATTATATAGAGGGAGGATATGAGGTTTATTAAGCTTACCCATTTAATGGTTAGATAAGTAAGAAATGGTAATATAAGCCA
>NZ_AVAF01000128.1 GCF_000445185.1 Thermoanaerobacter sp. A7A | reverse complement strand
TTGGCACATCTTTTAAAACTTCCGTATAAGAATTTAAATCTTTCTCCTCTTTTTTCAACTCATCCCATTTTTCTAATACGGCTTTAGAAGTTTTTAATTCTACGGTCCCAAAAACGTGAGGATGTCTCCAAATCATCTTTTTGCATATGCCATCTACTACATCGCAAAAATTGAATGTTCCCCTCTCCTTTGCAATTTGTGAATGGAATACAACTTGTAAAAGCACATCTCCTAACTCTTCTGCCATCTTATCCTCAGATTCTTTCTCAATCGCATCAATTAACTCATAACTCTCTTCCACCAAATATTTTTCAAGGCTTTGATGAGTCTGCTCTTTATCCCATGGACATCCCTTTTCACTTCTTAAAATTCTCATTATCTCTAAAAGGTCATATATGTCATACTTTTCTTGAAAGAGTGTTTGTACAGGAGGTATGTATAAAGAAGTAAGATAATCAATCCAATCGAGCCTGTCAATCATATAAAGGGGTATTGTCTCTATTACTTGTTTCCCTGGAATCCCCGCATTTTTTATAACAGTCACAGGATAACTGTCTCCATACACTTCTGCCAGTTTTAACTTCACTTCTGAAGCTATAAATCTATCATACACCTGCACAACAATATTGCCACATCTCTTATCAGGCTTTTGAACATCCAAAGACAAACCATCAATTATTTTGAGGCCATATATAGGGTCAATTTTCAATTCGCCTATAATGGCATCAATAAAAGAAATAGCTGGTATAACCTCTATTGATATATCGGCACAATCGTTACAAAAGTTTAATATGTATTCCACAGATTTTTCCGCTACATAAGGATGTCCTGGAACAGCATACACAACCTTTCGATATTTTTTTGCTATATCTATTATTTCCCGCGCAATATTTTCATAAACTTCTTCAAAAGTAGTACTTTTTTCGTACATCTTGTCAAAAGTGTCAAAAATAATTCCCTGCGTTTTAAGATAAGGAACTACCGGATGCTTTTCTGTCCGCAAAAAAACCTTATCAGCATTTTTCATTTTCTCTATCGTACCCAGTGTAATGGAATCTGCCGAACCCGGCCCTAAGCCTACTATAAATAGTTTATTCACAGTAACCACCCCAAAAGCTAAAATGTACAAATAATATTATATCACTTATTTGGATTTTTATATAATTAAATTTATCTTATACTTAGCCGTTGAAAAATCTGCTAAATTAAATTATAATATATTTTAGTACGCACATTAAGGAGTGGTAGTACATGGATATGGTGGAATTGGGCAAAAGAATTAGAGAAGAAAGAAAAAGGCAATTCTTAAAACAAGGAGATTTATCAGGGGATGAATTTTCAAAGGGCTATATAAGTCTTATAGAAAAAGGTAAGATAAGCCCTTCCTTGAAAGCTTTAAATTTCATAGCTCAAAAGTTAAATAAGCCAGTTGTTTATTTTTTAGATGAGGATTATGTCGAAAAAGAAGAATTAAAAAAAGAACTTGCAAAATACAAAAATATTTTAGAAAAGTTCTTAACTGCTCAAAAAGCTTTTGATAACAAAAATTATGAGGAAGCTATTAAATTATACATCGATATTTTAGACAATGCAATAGATGAGTATTCAACAAATTTGATAAATTTTTACCTAGCCAAATCTTATTTTGCTATCAAAGACTATACAAAAGTTCTTGAAATTTTAGATAAAATATCTCCATATTTTGAAAAAAGCTCATTGACTGAAATTATAGTAGAAATGCATTACATGAAAGGATTGTGTTTGGGCAATCTGCAAAAATTTCAATCATCATTGGAAAATTATTTAAAAGCTTTAGATGGTTTTGAAAAATACTCTTTAAAACACACACAGTTGAAATCCCGCATACTTTATAGTATAGCAAATTTATACAGTAAAATGGGAGAATTTATTAAAGCAAGAGATTATTATATGAAATGCCTTGAATATTCTACTCAAATTAAAGCAGTAGATTTTATTGCTTTGTCAAATAATGGACTAGGACTTGTAAATCACGAGCTTAAACAATATAAGGATGCTTTAAAATATATAAGGCGTGCTATTCTGATAAGTAAAACCCTAAATTTAAAAGAAGATATTGCTAATGAATACAATTATTTAGGTTTTGTATATACCGATTTAAAAAAGTATGATATTGCAGAAAAATATTTTGTAAAGAGCTATTCGATGTATAAAGATTTAGGAAATGAAAGAGGAATGGCATACAATCTCACAGAAATCGGAAGAATTTACTATTTAAAAGAAGATTATCCCAAAGCATTAGAATATTTAAATCAATCTTTAGAAATCGTAACAAAACTAGGAGAAGAAGAAGAAATGGGTAGAATTTATACAATATTAGGAAATTTACATTTAAAACAAGGCCAGTTCGAATTAAGTGAAAAAGAACTTTTAAAATCTGTAGAAATACTCAAAACCCTTGGCCTTAAAAAGGACTTGTCCGAAGCCTATAAAGGATTGGGAAATCTGTATATTGCCCTAAATAATCCAGAAGAAGCTAAAAAATATTTTAATCAATCAATAGAGCTGTTATATGAAAATTAATAGCAAGGAGAAAAATAAATGAATACAGTGGAAAAATTAGAATATTCTTTTCCTGCTCTTAAACACAGAAATTTTAGGCTCTTCTGGTTTGGACAAATGATTTCCCTTATAGGCACATGGATGCAAAATATAGGCCAAGGTTGGCTAGTTCTTAAACTGACAAATTCGTCTTTTTTATTGGGGCTAGTAAGTGCTGTTCAGTTTTTACCTGTGATGCTTTTTTCTCTATTCGCAGGCGTTGTAATAGATAGATTCCCAAAGAGAAAACTAATTTTATTTACACAGTCAAGTTTTGCAATTTCTGCCTTTATCTTGGCCACTTTGACTGCTTTAAAGATAATAAATTATTGGGAAATCTTGGCTTTGGCTTTGTTTAATGGCTTTTTGAATACAATAGATATGCCAGCAAGGCAATCTTTCATCATTGACTTAGTGGGCAAAAAAGATTTAATGAATGCCATTGCTTTAAACTCTGCAGTGTTTAACGCAGCAAGAATAGTAGGACCAGCAATTGCAGGAATATTAATTGGCAAATTAGGATATGCTGTATGTTTTTATTTAAATTCTGCAAGCTTTATTGCTGTAATAATAGGACTCATATTAATTACCGTAGAAGGAAAAACGCCAAAAACTAATGATGTCAAAGCAAAGATTTTTGATGACTTAAAGGACGGGTTAATATACATCAAAAATACTCCAATTATACTCTCCACGATACTCATGATTGCAATTTTAAGCACTTTCTCAATGAATTTCAATGTATTAGTTCCCGTTTTTACTAAAGATGTACTTCACAGAGAAGCTACTGGTTATGGTATGCTTATGTCAGCAATGGGAACAGGAGCACTAATTGGAGCATTGGTACTGGCTTCAATAAGCAGAAGAGGAGTAAAACCCCTTTATTTGTTTGGCGGTGGCATAGGTCTTGGAATTTTTCAAATCCTCATAGGAATACAGAGTAATTATCTATTAACAGCTTTACTTTTAGCTTTAGCAGGGTGGTCTATGATAACTTTTAGTTCCTCCGCAAACACTACTATACAAATTAACTCTGCAGATGAATTCAGAGGAAGAGTAATGAGTGTTTATTCTTTGGTTTTTGGTGGAGTAACTCCTATAGGCTCATTGTATGCTGGTACATTATCTCAAAAGTTTGGCTCCCACATAACTTTTATAGTAAGTGGAATAATCGCCCTTTCGTATACACTTTATGTCTTAGTGTTTCAATATAAAAAAGTGTATAAAGTATAATGTTTTTCCCATTCTAATTTTTTTCTACTCTTCCTCATATATCCTTTTTGCCTCTTTAAATATTTCAATAGCCCTTGGAAGAAGCCCATTGACATAAGCAATTAAAATCCCATAATTTACGATAGGTATTTTTTTCTCTTTAGCGTAAGAAATCCTATAAAGCATCTCTCTTCTATTTAGCATACAAGCTCCACAATGAACAATTAAACTGTAAGATTCCAAATCCGCAGGAAATGTCATACCACTAGACCAGCTAAATTGCAAATTCTTTCCTGTTTTTTGCCTTAGCCAACGAGGTATTTTAACTGTTCCTATATCATCTTCTTGTCTGTGGTGGGTACACCCTTCTGCAATTAAAACTTTATCGCCCTCCTTTAATTTTTCGATAACTCTTACCCCTTTTACAAGCTCCTCTAAATCTCCTTTATATCGGGCAAAAAGTATTGAAAATGAAGTGAGAGGTATGTCAGGAGGAACAATAGCACCAACCTTATTAAAAACTTGTGAATCTGTAATAACTAAAGAAGGCTTATTATTTATGCTTTTTAATGCTTTGTCCAATTCTGTATCTTTTACTACTAGTGCTATACCGCCAGTGTCAAGAATGTCCCTTATAGTTTGTTGCTGGGGAAGTATAAGCCTCCCCTTTGGAGCTGCTTTATCAATAGGCACAACTAAAATCACTAAATCACCAGTTTTTATCAAATCCCCTACCAATTTTATACTATCATCGCTTGGTGCTTTTTTTATTATCATCATTTTGAGTTCTTCTATTCCTTCTTTGTTTCTAGCAGAAACTTCTATCAGTTTTAGATTTAATCTTTTTTCCCATTCTTTTTTTTGTAATTGTGAATAATTTGACAAATCTTTTTTATTAATAACCCCTACAACTGGGATGTTTTTCTCCGTTATTATCTGTAAAATCTTTTCCTCAAATTCTGTAACTCCTTCTGTACCATCAATCACAAGAATAGCGAGGTCTGTTTTATTTAGAACTTCATAGGTCTTTTTTACTCTCAGCTCTCCAAGAGGCCCTACATCATCTAATCCTGCAGTATCAATAATTACCACTGGTCCGATTGGAAGTATCTCCATAGCTTTTGAGACAGGGTCAGTAGTAGTGCCTGCAATATCAGACACAAGAGCCACTTCTTGATTTGTTAAAGCATTAATGAGACTTGATTTTCCCGCATTTCTTCTACCGAAAAGCGCAATATGAAGTCTAGATGAGGTAGGCGTAGTATTCATATTTAAATCTCCCTTCATAAAAAATAACCTATATAATGAATAATACAAATCAGGGAGTTTGTCAATAATTTATCTATCTTTTAAAGGCAACTCAATAGTGAAAACACTACCTTTTCCTACCTCGCTTTCTACAGTAATAGTCCCTTTGTGTTCTTCAATTATCTTTTTAGAAATAGCAAGTCCCAATCCTGTGCCACTGTATTTATTATTTTTACCTCTATAAAATTTATCAAATATATATTTTATTTCCTCTTGCGGAATTCCTTGTCCCTGGTCTTCAATCCTTATTACAGCTTTTTTGTCCTTTATGTCAAGAAACACCTTAACATATTTTCCTCTACTACAAGCTTTTATTCCATTGTCAATTATATTCACTAATACTTGTTTTAATCGATTTACATCCCCATTTATGACAACCCTATCAATCTT
Source organism: Thermoanaerobacter sp. A7A (assembly GCF_000445185.1). GTDB lineage: Bacteria > Bacillota > Thermoanaerobacteria > Thermoanaerobacterales > Thermoanaerobacteraceae > Thermoanaerobacter. The sequence continues at coordinate 8,473 of NZ_AVAF01000128.1, read as the reverse complement.
TTTTTTGCAAATTAAATTTACTCCATAATTGCTAGCATGAGGTCTTAAAATTGCGACTGTATCCTCTATCAATTTATCTAACTCTACTTCTTCAAAACTTAGTTTAATTTTATTTAATTCTATCTTAGAAAAATCCAAAAGTTCATCCACTAAACGAGAAAGCCTATCTGTTTCTTCATCAATAATGTTCAAATACTCATATAGTTCACTATTTTTTTCTACCAAATCCATCGCAGTTATCGCGAATCCTTTTATGGAAGTAAGAGGTGTTTTTAATTCGTGAGAAATATTGCTTATAAATTCATTTTTCATCTCTTCTAACTGTCCCAATTCTTCGGCCATTTTGTTAAAAGAATCCGCAAGTATTCCTATTTCGTCATTTGAAGTTTTCTCCGCTCTCACTTTAAAATTGCCCTTTGCCATTTCCTGAGTTGCCTTTTTTACCATTTCAAGAGGTTTTGTTAATTCATTTGCTATAAAAAATCCTATTATCAACGCAACTAAAGAAGACACTGTCAAAACAAGCGCTAAAAATAAAACCAGTCTTTTTATTATGTTGGAAACTTCCTCCAAAGAAGAAGAAAGCCTCAAAATTGCCACATAATTTAATTTGTTTTTTACAGGAACCGAAACGTGTAAAACTCTTTCATTATTGATTTTTTCTGTATAAACTCCACTTTCTCCAGAAATAGCTTGTATGACATCCGGGGTGAGTATTTTGACAGGGACAGGAGTAGATGAAAGTGTGGAATCTCCTAAAAGCATACCTTCCATATTTAAAACCTGAACTTGAGCATTAGTATCTGTAGCAAGCTTTTTAACTACATCTTGGCTTATTGTGTATATATCTGCATCAATGTAGCTGTCAAACACACGAGAAAAAGAAGTGCCCTGAGAAGTTAATATCTCAATTATATTGTCAATATAATATTTTTCAAGAGTTAAAGTAGATATGACTCCGAAAAAAATTATTATCATTGTAATCAATAAAATATATGAAATGGTAAGTTTAATCTTTATACTCATTTAGTTTCCCCCAAAATAGTACCCAACTCCCCATTGGGTATGTATATATTTCGGCTGGTCAGGATTTACTTCAATTTTCTCCCTCAATCTTCGTATATGTACGTCCAAAGTTTTCGTATCCTCGATAAAAGAATCGCCCCATATAGAAGCAATAAGTTCCTCTCTCTTTACAACTTTTTTCCTATTTGTCATCAACATCTTTAAAATCTGAAATTCTCTCGGAGTAAGAAAAACCTCCTTTCCTCTTACAAAAGCCTTATTCTGGATCAAGTCCAATTTTATTTCATCATATTCCAACAAATTGATACTTTTACTTGAAGCATTAAATTCATAAACCCTTCTTATAACCGCTCTTACTCTGGCGACAAGTTCTCTCGGGTTAAAAGGTTTTGTTATATAGTCATCTGCTCCTAGCTCTAAGCCCAAGATTTTATCCACATCCTGGCTTTTGGCTGTCAAGATAATTACTGGAGTATTCACTTTCATGGCTCTTATCTTTTTCAAAAGTTCAAAACCACTTATGTCTGGAAGCATTATGTCCAACACTATAACAGAAAACCTTTCCCTTTCTAATAAATAAAGTGCCTTCTCACCCTCATGCACTATTTCAGTCTCGTAGTATTTATCCAAATTTATTTTTACAAATTTAGCTATATTAACATCGTCTTCAATTACCAATATTTTGTGCATTTTACCACCTCCTCACCATTATATTATCATACTTTTATAAAAATTAACAATTGCATTTTTCAATTGTCCGATATTTGTAACTCAATTTATAAAAAATTTTTCCTTCCCTCTTGAAACTTAAAAAATTTTAATGTATTATAAATATAGAAGATAATATATTTCCGTTAAAATATATTATCTTCTGAAACTTAATTTTAATTTCACACTTTTACATAGAAGGAGGAATAAAAATGGCTGATTTATATGGAGTTTACAAATGTGAAAAATGTGGAAATATAGTAGAAGTGCTTCACGAAGGGGTTGGCACTTTAGTCTGCTGTGGTGAACCAATGGTAAAAATGCAAGAAAAAACAGGAGATGCAGGCACAGAAAAGCACACACCTGTTATTGAAAGAAATGGAAATATTGTAACAGTAAAAGTAGGAAGTATACCTCACCCAATGGAAGAAAAGCATTGGATTGAATGGATTTCTCTCTTAGCTGATGGGGTATACATGAGAAAAGTATTAAAACCAGGTGAAAAGCCTGAAGCAGTTTTTGTAACAGATGCAAAAGATTTAAAAGCGTGGTCCTACTGCAATTTGCACGGTCTATGGAAATCTGAATGAAAATAAGGGCAAAAAGCCCTTATTTTTTACTCTCTAACTTATACCTCTCTAATTCTTTTTCTGTCAAAGAATATTTATTAAGCACAATTAAGCTTAGTATAATTATAGCACCTGCTAAAGGCCCACAAAGCTGTAAACCAAGCGGATTTTCTGCACTATACCCAAAAATCTTAAACAAAAGTGGCGTTACAAGAGAAGAAATCCCAATAACTATCTTTATAACAAAACCTTGTGCTCCAAAAAACATGCCTTCTCTTCTCTGCCCTGTCTTAATCCCATCCAATTCCGCTATATCAGCAATCATTGCATTAGGTACTACAAAGAATACAGAAAGCGGTATACCTGCTAATAAAATGATAATTATAGAAACTGTTTTATTAAAAACAGTCCCAAAAAGTCCAGTAAGAGCTAAAATGAAAGCAAATATAATAGAAAACACCATAAGAAGTTTTTTCTTTCCGTATAATAGTGTAAGCTTCGGCACAAAGAAGCTAAACAAAACTGCCACAACAAATGCACCTGCAATCATAAAGCCAGAATCTTCAGCCGGAGTCTTTAAAAGCACCTCAGTTATATAAGGCATTGCTATAGTCAAGGTATTTATGCCAAACCACAAAGCTGTTGCTGCAGTAAGGTAATACATAAAATCTGCATTTGCCAAAGTCATCTTGATAGAAGTAAACATCCCCACTGTAGGTATATTTTCTTCCTCTATTTTTTCTTCTTTTACAAAAATAGGCGTAAGCATTAAAGTAATAAAAGCAAAGATTCCTAACATAATACCCATAACTTTAAAATTAAAAATGCTAATTAAAATTCCTGACCCTGCTTCTGCTACCATAACACCTATAATCTGCGTTATCCCTTGCATCATAGTAAGTATAATTCTTTCTTTTGCATCTTTAGTTATTTCAGGTATGAGAGCAAGATACGGCGCCACAACTGCAGTAAAAGACACAAAAAATAAACTTAATACAAAAGTGAGATAAACAAAATTTTCTATTGACACCTCAGAAACAGGAGGAAACCATATCATTATAAAAGAAATCATCAAAACAGGTGAGCCAAATAGCACAAAAGGTATTCTCCTGCCCATTTTGGTATTTAATTTGTCAGAATAATAAGCAACTATTGGGTCAGATATGCCGTCAAATATTCTCGCAACTATCATAGAAAAACCTATAAGGCTTATTGGTACAAGTATCTTAAGCCCTTGAGTATTAAATGCTGGAGGAGTGTAATAATATTGATACCACTTTACCGCAGTCTGTGTAAATATGGAAATTCCTAAATACCCCAAAGAATACATAAAAAGCACAAAAAATCTATTATTTTTCATCTTTTACCCTCCTAAAATTCTCATACACCTTTTCATAATAATCCTTCTCAAATTCCTCATTCACATCTTTAAAGTATTCCGCTTTTTCCCTTACTTCATATAGCCTTTCAATGTCTAAATCGGAAGTTACGACATAATCACCTTCATAATGAGGCGCAATTGCAATTATTCCATCTTCATTTTCAGTCATATCAATGGGAGCAAAAATAGCTGCTTTCCCTGTAAAGTGAATTCCTCCTATCCATCCGTTTAAAGAAGCTTTTGCACCATAAACGTACGACTCCTGTACCCTTGGCCATATTCCCCTTAAAGCTCTCCAGAAATTGTACTCCTCCATATTGGCAATAGGCAGTATTACAATTTCCGCCCCCTTTTCAAAAGCCATTCTAAAGGTCTCAAAATATGTGGCATCCATACAAACAGGGCATGCAATCTTACCTATATCAAGAGAAAATACTTTAAGTTCCTCATCCCCCTTTATACCAATCTTCTCTTCAAAATCTGTCAAATGAATTTTCTTCTGCCTTCCTAAAATCTCACCTTCTCTTGATATTAACGTGCCACCATTGTACAAATTGCCATTTTCAGTGATAATATAACTTCCTGTGTAAATATAAATTCCATACCTTTTAGCAAAATCCCTCATTATCTTCTCATAAGCCTCTTGATAAGCTTTTGATATAGATTTAAATATAACTTTGAGTAATCCTTCTCCTCCACCACCTTCGCTATTTGAAACCTCTTCACTTTTTGCCTTTTTATTTAGAAAATTATTTAGCTTGCCAAATCCGGGAATAAGCCCTAACAAATCAAAAAAATTGTATTCAGGAAAGGCTACTATATCACTTCCTTTTAATGCTGCCTCTTCTACAAATTTTCTCATCCTTTCGGCATATTCTTCAAAAGAATTTGTAACTTTTATTTCCCTCTCCACACATGCGACCCTTATTTTCCCTTTTTTCTTTAAAATAAAATTTCCTCTTGAAAACCCATGTAATCTTCTTAAATAGTTATTAACTTTTTTCTCAGACATTTTGCTTTCAAAAACAATCTCTAAAATGTTTTTCATATCAATCACCTAAAAATCCCTTTATAGGAGTTTATATTAAGTTGTTTTATCACATCAAATTTAGAAATAGCTTTTTGTCTCTCTACCTCATTAAGTTCCGCAATTATTATATTAGAATCTACTTCCTTGGCAAGAAAACCATCATCGTCTTTTGTCATCTCTAAAGGAGCATGTATAGCTGCCTCTGAATAAAAGTTATTTCCTTTATACTCTCCTTTAAATCCACTTTCAATTGCAAAAAACAAATTTTGCTGCACATTTTGCCATACCCCTGCTATCTGCCTTGCAAAATTTCTCTGTCCTTTTATTGCAACAGGTGAAAGCACCAGATTGACACCTTTTAAAGCCGCATATCTTGAAACCTGAGGATAAAACACATCAGTAGAAAGAATTATGCTAATTTTATATCCCTTTATATCTGCAATTTTAAGAGCCGTATCTCTTGATAATCCTAATTCTCTCTCCCACCTTGCAAGGTATAACTGCCTTTGAAATAGTTTAATCTCTCCATTTAACATTACAAAAGAAGAATGATAAACTTTTCCGTCGTGGTTTTCAAAATAACTTCCCGGATTTATAGCTATGTCTTTATACCTCAATGAAAAATCCCTAATTTTTTCTATAAAATCCTCTTCAAAATCACATACCTCTCCAGTAAGAGCGGGAAAAACCACAAGGTCAACTGCCTTTTCCTCGCATTCCCTTAAAACCTCCTCATATTTTCTTATACAGCTTCGGCTATCACCCCTTTTAAAAACTGCTGCAGCTACTCTCATAAAACTCACTCCTCAAAAAGTATTCTATAAAGAGCCATTGCAAGATATCCTGAACCAGTTGCAAAACCAACTCCTGTCTTTGCTTCCCCTGTATCTTTGTCAAAACTCTCTGCTAAAAGCCCATAATCCATATTTGCCATCTTAAGCCACTTCAAAGCTTCCTTCCTCATTAAGGGATTTAATAGGCTACCACAAAGCCCTAAACCTGAGGGTGTATTGGGATGATGGTCACAGGCAAGCTCTTTTATTTTTGCATCTTCAAAATAATATTTGTATTTTCGAGAGTAATAGTAATCAATTGTATTTCTAAATACTTCATTTTGATAGTCTACAAAGTCATAATAATACATAAGCCCTAAATTGCCGGGTGGGTCATTGTAGAGTTTATAATTCCCTTCTCCATCAGTAGACCAAGCAAAAATCCTCTTACCTTCTACCTCTGTCACAAGGTATTTGTATATTCCATTGTAAATGCCGTCTATCTTTTTCTGAAGCATATCCGCCTTTTTATACCAGTTAAGCTTTAAGTAAAGATTCTTTAAGTTTATAAACCCTCTCCAGAGTATTACATTGTCTATCGTAACAAAGGGGTACTCTGAAGGGTCGTCAGAGGGAAGCAAGAAAGTTTTATAAAGTCCTATCCTACTGTCATATTCTTCCTCAATTCGGCTGTATACAACTTCTAATGCCTTTACAAGCTCTATATCATCTAAATCCACATCCATATTCTCAAGTAGTATAAAATAGCTGGCAGCCTCATCCAACTCAAATCCGGGATATAAAACCGTTCCATCTATATAATGGGCATGGTCCCCTGCATTTTTACTGTGTCTTAAAATCATCTCCCTTGCAATGTAATCGTGAAAGCTTTTATCAATAATTTTTATAGCAGGAAAAGACCATAAAAAACTATCCCTTTCCCAAAAGGCTCCTGAGACATAATATCTTGGACTTCTTGATGTTAATGCAATATAATTGTCGGATTCCATGTCTTTTCCTATAGAGAAAAAGTAGTTAAAAAATAGGTTTTTGTTCAATAAACTTTCTAAATCCTTATCTTGAGAATATTTTATATACTTACTTTTAAGCCAGTTGTAAAACTCTTTATATATATTTTTAAATCCTTTTCTTTTTAAATGAATTAAAGTAGTTGAAGCCCCATCCATATCGGAGTTTACACTTATATAAAAACAGTTTGTCCCATTGGTTTTCGATTTAAGTATTATTTTTTCATTCTTTTCCTCATAATCAAAATCTTTTTCTCCACCAAAAGCAAGTGAAAAAGCTATATTATAAGAATAAATGTTTAAAGCAGGGTTTTTAAGCCATTTGTCAATTTTAAATTCTTTTTTAAATTCTATTTCATGAGAGTTAAATCTTAAAAAGAACAGTTTATCAAGATTTACTTCTAAATAAACTTCTATTTCTTCAGAGCTTTCAAATTCATATACAAAACCTTTTTCCTTGATATCTGCATAGATTTTTATTATTACAAAATCCCCGTTTGAAAAATACAGTTTAATATTAGGTATGTAATAAAGCTCTTCTGATACTTCACTTTTTGCAATTTCAAGTTTTTCACCTTTTTTATAAAATACAGGTTTAAACAAAGCTTCTTCTCCAGAAAGCTCCACAAGTCCTTTATTTGAAAGAGAAACAATATTTAAATTTTTTATTGAAGCCTTCTCTACATCTATCTCAGGTAAACTTATATAGTGATTTCCCGCATACAGCACTCTAACATTTTTATCAATCTCATGAGGCCTTGTTATGATTTTATTCACCCTAACCCCTCCTGCTAATTTTCTATTCTCTTAGAAAAAATTATTTTCACCTTAATTGTACTATTTTTTCTAAAATAGGTAAATAAGAATATAAAAATAGGCGAATACTCATCGCCCTTTATACCAAGCCACTGCGAATATTCAAGCTCTTATCAATAGCTTCCTGCACTATTTTATGGCAGCACTTGCCCAACGGATTTTTTCTTTGACAATCGGAATTGCTCATTGCACCCGTAAGTTTTAAAACTTCTTTCATAGTATTAGCGCCATATTCTACTAACGCCTTTATAATTTCTTCTTCTGTCACCCTGCTGCAATAACACGCATATTTAATACTACAATAATCAATGCCAAAAAAACAACAATAGAAGTGTAATATTTCGCAAACTTTGTCATAAATTTTTCTGTAGGAGCTTTCTTACTGCTAGCCTCTTCAATAAGTTCTAGTATTTTTGAAACAGTGGTATTTTTTCACCAGGCTTTACTATGATGACGTCTCCCGGTCTTACTTCTTGTGGTGAAACCCTCTTTATTTCATATCCAATTTTTAAGTTGGCATAATCGGGACGAATATTCATTAACTCTTTAATAGACCTTTTCGAATGATCAACAGCAATATCCTGCAGAAGTTCCCCAATTTGGTAAAAAAGCATTACGGCTACACTTTCAGGATACTCTCCAATAGCAAAAGCACCAATTCTCGCTATGCTCATGAGAAAATACTCATCAAAAATCTGCCCTTTCAAAATATTTTTGGTAGCTTTTAAGACGACATCTCCTCCTGCGATTATATAACTTATAAAAAAATAAGGTAAATTTGATATAAACCAATAAATTAAATAGCAATGCTATCGCAAACAAGATAGCAGAAATCCCATATTGAATGATTCTCCTGTATACTTTCATTCTCAAAAGAAAGCTTACAACTATCAAAATCACAATTCCTTTTGCTTCTGTAACACAACTTCCACAACCAAACCTCTCTAAAACAAAGGCCCTTTTATTATTTTGCATAGTATTCACCTCTCCTGATTCATTCATTAATATGTATTTGTTGAACATTCTACTTCCTTTTAAAATTCTTGACCGAATAGTTCAAATGTGTTATAAATAATTTTACCGCACAATTTTCGAGATTTGGTTCTACGGGGGTATCAAGAATGACAGTAATATTTGTAGGA
>NZ_AVAF01000127.1 GCF_000445185.1 Thermoanaerobacter sp. A7A | reverse complement strand
TTTCCTTACTCTTCTCTACACCTTTTTTTCGCCTCACTGTTCATTTTTCAAGGTCCCTCACTGCTTCTCCGCAGCTCCTCTATATTATCAAATCTATCTTCTCTTGTCAATACCCCTTTTTGCTGTCTTGCCGCCTCAGCAGCGACGTTTATTAATATATCATTTTTAAAAGAATTGTTCAATCCCTATAAAACTCCATTATGTCGAAAAATAGCAGAAAATGTCCTTGTTTTTTTCTTTATACTCTTTTTTGCTGACTTTTATTCTTCTTTGCAGTTATCCTTCAAAGTGAAAAATATCTTTTTTTATCGCTGTAAAAATTCTTTTGTCTATCTCAGGTATTTCTTTCTTTAAATCTATTATCAAATTCCTTATATAATGTCTTGTCGTATGTCCTTCAACAGGGCAAGGGTTCTTTACAACAGGCAAATTATTCTTTTTCACCTCACTTCTTATGTCTTTTTCCTTAACATATATCATAGGTCTTATTACAGTAATTTTTGACCTGTCTAAAAAAGAAACTGGCTCAAAGGTATGAAGCCTTCCATTGTAAAACAAATTCATGATAAAAGTATCTATCAAGTCATCATAATGATGTGCTAAAGCCACTTTATTGCATCCTTTTTCTTTTGCAAAATTGTTTAAAGCTCCTCTTCTTAAATTTGCACACAAAGAGCAGGGATTTTCTTCTTTCCTGTAATCAAATACTATCTTTTTTATATCTGTTTCTTTAATAAAAAAAGGTATCCCTTTTTCTCGGCAAAAATTTTCTACAGGCGTTGGGTCAAAATTATCATAGCCTAACGTCAACATCAATCCCATTACCTCAAATTTTTTCGGATAAAAATTTTTAAGGAGATGTAATCCATATAAAAGGGTTATACTGTCCTTTCCTCCTGAAACACCAACAGCTATTATATCTCCTTCTTGTATCATATTAAAATCTTGAACTGCTCTTCTTATTCTTCCAAGTATTTTTTGCATACTATCACCCCTTCAATATTAATACTATTCACAGGAATATGTCAATACAATTGAATACTTTGACTAATTATGATATAAAAAAATTACTAGAAGTTGTGAGGAGAGATGTTATGGCAGACGTTATATTAAGAAACACAAATATTAAAAGGATTTTAAATGGTCACCCTTGGATATACAAAACTGAAATAAATATAATTGAGGGAGATTACACTCCAGGTGGAATTGTAAATGTTTTAAATCACAAAAAAGAATTCATAGGAAAAGGATACATAAATCTAAAATCCATGATAACTGTCAGATTATTGACCAGAGATATTAATGAAGAAATAGATAAAGAGTTTTTTCGAAGAAGAATTAAAACAGCCTGGGAATACAGAAAAAAAGTTATGGACAATTTGAGCTCCTGCAGAGTTGTATTTGCAGAAGCAGATTTTTTACCCGCTTTAATCGTGGACAAATTCGGTGACTATCTTGTTTTGCAAACTCTTGCATTAGGTATAGATAAATATAAAAATACAATAGTAAAGCTCCTTGTTGAAATATTAAATCCCAAAGGCATTTATGAAAGAAATGATGTAAATGTAAGAGAACTAGAAGGGCTTCCACAGCAAAAAGGATATTTGTACGGCAAGTTTGACACAATGCAACAATTTGAAGAAAATGGAATAAAATTTTGGGTAGACATTGAAAATGGCCAAAAGACTGGGTATTTTTTAGATCAAAAAGAAAACAGAAAAGCAATTCAAAATTACGTTAAAGATGCAGAAGTTCTAGACTGTTTCAGCCATACAGGCTCATTTACAGTACATGCCCTTCACTATGGTGCAAAAAGAGTTGAGACAGTCGACATCTCTGAGGAAGCCATTGAAATCGCAAAAAAGAATGTAGAACTCAATGGTTATCAAGAAAGATGTAATTTCGTATGTGACAACGCCTTTGACCTATTAAGAAGATATGACAAAGAAGGCAGAAAGTTTGATACTGTAATACTAGATCCCCCTGCATTTACAAAAAGCAAAGAAACTGTAAAAGACGCATTAAGGGGATACAAGGAAATAAATTTAAGAGCATTAAAAATTCTAAGAGAAGGAGGCTTTCTCATCACCTGTTCTTGTTCACAGCACATAAAACCTGATATGTTTTTAGATGTCATTAAAGAGGCAGCCAATGATGCCAAAAGAAATGTAAGACTTGTAGAACAACGTACTCAATCAAAAGACCATCCAATATTATTAGCCTCTGAAGAAACTCAATACTTAAAGTGCCTAATTCTACAAGTCTTATAAAAAAGAACACTTTCCCTATTTTTATCATATTGTGTAATAGTGAAAGTGTATAAATGAGGTGAAAAAATGGAGAGGCAACAATTAGGCTCCAGGCTTCTATACGAGGGTACCGTCGGGTACGATGTCCTTCAGCTTCAGATGATTCTTCAAAGTTTAGGCTATGACCCTGGTCCAATAGACGGCATTTTTGGGCCAAGGACCAAAAACGCTGTTATGAGATTTCAAAGGGACAATGGCCTTAAAGTTGACGGAATTGTAGGACCTGAAACAATGAGAGTTATAAATATGCTTATACCTTAAAATTTCCTGCTTCCCGGCTTTACAAGAGGAATGCCTTCTTTGCAAAGGGGACATTCCTCTCTTTCAAATGCTTCAACATACAAGCTTACCACAGACTTAAAAGGAACTTTAAAATTTACCTTCCCGTCACTTCTATCAACTATGCTTCCAACTCCTATAACATTGCCTTTTAAAGAATTGACTAACTCTATAACTTCTTTTACGGAGCCCCCTGTTGTCACTACATCTTCTACTACAAGCACATTTTCTCCTTCTTTGATTTCAAACCCTCTTCTTAGCTTCATTACTCCTTCTTCTCTTTCTGCAAAAAGAGCTTTTGCTCCAACTTGACGAGCAACTTCATAGGCCAATATAATTCCTCCAATTGCAGGCCCTATTACAACATCTATTTCGTGGCCTTTAAATTTTAATGCCAATTCTTTACTAAAAATTTCGCTGTATTTAGGATATTGAAATATTTTCGCACACTGCAAATAGGTATTGCTGTGTTTTCCTGATGTCAATAAAAAATGTCCTTTGTTAATTACTCCTAACTTGCTAAAAATCTCTAAGACTTCTTCTTTTTCCATTTTCTCATCCCCTTTAATCAACCTTTAAAGAACCTATAATCTCATTTATGTCTTCTATATTGTTTAAAACCATATATTGTTTTATTCCCTCAATAACCTCAATTGTGCAATTGGGATTTACAAAATTACAAGTGCCAATTGCCACTGCCTTCGCCCCCGCAATCATAAATTCTAATGCATCTTTAAATGAACTTATACCGCCCATACCTATAACAGGAATTTTCACGGCTCTCGCTGCCTCATACACCATCCTAAGGGCAATAGGCTTTATAGCAGGTCCAGACAAACCCGCAATCACGTTCTTAAAAACAGGGGTTCTTGTATCAATATTTATAGCCATTCCTGCAATTGTATTAATTAAAGATACAGCATCTGCTCCTCCATCTTCTGCTGCTTTAGCACAAACCCCCATATCCGTCACATTTGGTGTTAATTTTACAATAACAGTTTTTTGTGTAACTTTTTTTACTTCTTTTGTTATATTAAATATATCATCAGGATTTATTCCAAAAGCCATACCACCTTTTTTCACATTTGGACAGGAGACATTTATTTCAATTCCATCAACACCATCTATATCAAGCTTCTTTGCCATGTAAGCAAATTCCTCAATGGTTTCTCCTGCAATATTTACTATTACAGCAACATCATGATCTCTTAAAAAGGGCAGCTCTTTCTCAATGAAAGCATCTACACCCGGATTTTGAAGCCCTACACTGTTTAGCATTCCACAAGGAGTTTCATAAACTCGTGGAGGTGGATTACCTTCTTTAGGTTTTACTGTAAGTCCTTTTACAACTATTGCCCCTAATTGATTTAAATCAATATATTCTCCGTACTCTCTTCCAAATCCAAAAGTACCTGAAGCTGTCATCACCGGATTTTTTAACTTAAGTCCCCCAACTTCAACTTGTAAATTCAAAACTCCACCTCCTCTGCCCAAAAGACGGGACCATCTTTGCACACTCTTTTGTACTCAAAACCACCATCTTTTTTCACTTTGCAAGCGCATACAAGACAAGCTCCTATGCCACAAGCCATCCTTTCTTCTACAGATATTTGACAAGGAATGTTATTTTTAAGAGAAATATCTTGTAATATCTTTAGCATAGGCTTTGGTCCACAGCCATATATTATGTCAATCTTATCAATTATATCCTCAATTCCTTGTGTCACCATTCCTTTTTTCTCAAAACTTCCGTCCTCTGTCGTGACAATAACTTCTCCTAAATTTTTAAACTCCTCCACAAGAAAAATTTCACTTTTAAATCCCAACGCAATATACAAATTTTTTGCTTTGATTTTTTTAGCAAGGTATAGAAGGGGAGGAATGCCTATTCCCCCTCCTACTATTAACACATTTTTGTCCTCATATAGTTCAAAACCATGTCCGTGAGGACCTGTTACTTCAATTGTGTCTTTTTTTTTCATTTCGGATAAATTTTTAGTACCTTCCCCTTTAACTTGGTACACAATTGTCATGGATTTGTCATCAGCAGAGCATACGCTTATAGGCCTTTTTAGAAAAGTCTTGCCTTTGCAGTCTACCATTACAAATTGGCCTGGAGAGGGTATTCCCCCTTTCCACTCAAATACCAATTTATAAATGCCACTGGCTATCTTTTCATTAGACAATATCCTGCTCTTCATCTTTCACCTCAACAAGCAATGTATTTTCTTTTAACAAGCCCATTGTTAATCATGCCTGTCATAAGAATTACCTCTGCTCTCGCCGCTTGTGCATACTCATATTCAGAATATACATCTTTCCAGTAAGGAGTTTGATATGCATAGATAACGCTCCGGGAAGAATTTATTATCGCGCCAAGTCCATTCTCATCAAAACAATCCATTATATCTTCAACAGTCCCCCCTTGTGCCCCATAGCCTGGCACTAGAAAGAAGCAATTTGGCATTTCCTTTCTTAACACTTTTGCCTCCTCTGGATATGTTGCACCTACTACTGCACCTATAGAACTATAGCCATATTTCCCAACTGCTGACTTTGAAATTTTATTTATTATTTTAGCAACTCGTTGATATACGTATTCTCCTGTTGCAGTTTTTATATCCTGTATATCTTTAGAACCTTTATTTGAAGTCTTGACAAGTGCAAATATACCCTTATTGTATTTGATCGCATCTTCTACGTAAGGGATTATAGTATCTTCACCCATGTAAGGATTTACAGTAATCGCATCAAACAACTGGTTTTGCATATATGCTTTTGAATACATTTTTGCAACCTCTTGTATATCTCCCCTTTTAACATCCGCTATTACCATAAGCCCTAAATTTTTAGCGTATTCAACAGTTTTGAAAAAAGCTTTAAATCCTTCTATCCCATAAGCTTCATAAAAAGCAACTTGGATTTTGACCGCAGGCACAACATCGTAGACTGCATCTATTATACCTTTGTTAAAAAGGTATAAAGCTTCAGATATGCCTTCAATATTTTCTCCTTTTCTCTTAAAAGCAACGTCTTTTATAAATTGTGGAGTTTTTTCAATTCTGGGGTCAAGCCCCACTACAACAGGGCTTTTCTTAGCTTTTATACTCTCAATTAATTTATCAATAAACATCTACACCATCCTCTTATTGAAAATTTATTCATTTTATCGCATAAATATTCCTTTATTAATTATACCTCAATTTTTTCAATTTTTCTATCCCTTGCATATTTTATTTGACCTTCAACTATTGTGTATTCCACAACTCCTTTTAGCTTCATACCATGGAAAGGTGTGTTTTTCCCTTTTGATTTAAATTTATCTTTGTCAACTACATACTCTTCATAAGGGTCTACAATCACAATATCCGCTGTCTTGCCAACCTTTATCCCACTGGATATACCCAGTATATTTGCAGGATTTATGCTCATGTAATTGACCAAATCTTTCATGTTCATTTTACCTGTCTGTACAAGGAAAGTATTTATCACGGAAAAGGCTGTTTCTAAGCCTGATATTCCAAAAGCAGCCATGTCGTAAGGCACTTTTTTGTCATCCTTAGTGTGAGAGGCATGGTCTGTCGCGATTGCATCTATTGTGCCATCTTTCAACCCTTCTATTAATGCTTCTATATCCTCTCTTGTCCTTAAGGGTGGATAAGCTTTTGTGTTTGTATCGTAATTGTAGACTGCTTCATCTGTCAAGGTAAGATTGTGAGGAGTCACTTCAGCAGTTATTTTCACTCCCTTTTCTTTTGCTTCTCTTATAAGTTCGACACTTTCCTTTGTTGAGATATGTGCGATGTGAATCCTTACACCAGTTGACTTTGCAAGTATGATATTTCTTGCAAGCATGACTTCTTCTGCTTCTCTTGGTATGCCTTTTAATCCTATCATTGTGGAAATTACTCCGCTATTCATTACACCTTCGCCACTTAATGTTTTGTCTTCACAGTGAGTTATCATGAGTAAGTCATACATTTTTCCATATGTCATTATCCTCTTCATAAGCCCTGTACTCATTATTGGAAAACCGTCATCAGATAAGGCAACAACCCCTGCTTTTTTAAGTTTGGCCATCTCGGTTATCTCTTCGCCTTTCATTCCCTTTGTCATGGCTCCTATAGGTAGTACTTTTACAACTCCTTCTCTTTGCGCAATGCTTTTTACATATTCTACTACTATTTCATTGTCTATAGGAGGATTTGTATTTGGCATGCAGGCAACAGTAGTGTAACCTCCTGCTGCTGCAGCCTCTGTCCCTGTTTTAATAGTCTCTTTCTCTTCAAATCCCGGCTGCCTTAAATGTGTGTGCATATCCACAAAACCTGGGAGTACATATTTACCTGTCGCATCAATTACTACTGCATCCGAAATTTCTATATTTTTATCTATAGCCTTTATTATTCCATAGTCTATTAATATATCCGCTTTAACTTCACTTCCAAACCCATCTATTACAGTACCGTTTTTTATAATCATCCTCATTTTAATTTCTCCTTTCACAAAGTATTTTTAAAAGTGCCATCCTGACAGCGACACCGTTTGTCACCTGTTCTTCTATGGCAGAATACTCAGCATTTGCTGCTTCTGAAGTAACTTCAACATTTCTGTTTATAGGCCCTGGATGCATCAATATCGCATCAGGTTTTGCAAGTTTAATTCTCTCTTTATTTATCCCAAAATATTCTCTGTATTCGTCAATTGATGGGAATAGTCCACTTTTTTGCCTTTCCAATTGAATTCTTAGTCCCATCACTACATCCGCATCCTTTATAGCTTCTTCCACATTGTAGTAAGCTTTAACTCCCATTTTTTCTATTTGCGGTGGCATCAAGGTGGAAGGGCCTGCAACTCTTACTTCCGCCCCCATCTTTTTAAGACCCCATATATTTGACCGTGCAACTCTGCTATGCATAATGTCTCCTATTATTGCCACTTTTAATCCTTCAAAGCTTTTTTTCTTTTCTTTGATTGTCATCATGTCCAACAAGGCTTGGGTGGGATGTTCATTTATACCATCTCCTGCGTTTATGATAGAGGCATTTGTGTATTTTGCCATAAGATGCGGCGCTCCACTCATGTTGTGCCTTGTTATTATCACATCCGCCTTCATCATCTCAACAGTCCTTATGGTGTCTATTAAAGACTCCCCTTTAGCAACACTGCTGGTTGCCACTTCTATATTGCCGTAATGGGCTCCTAAATACTTTGCTGCCATCTCAAAAGATAGTCTTGTCCTCGTGCTAGGTTCGAAAAAAATCGTCACAACTGTCTTTCCTTTTAGTATCTGTGAATATTTTTCTCCATTTAGAATTTTTTTCATCTCCTTTGCAGTATCTAAAACTTCCAGTATTTCTTCTTTCGATAAATCCTTAATGCCTAATAGGTCTTTTCTATCCACATTACCTTCCTCCTTTCAAAAAAAGAGTAGTAACCACATCACAATAATGTGAAATGGTACTACTCTTTTTGTATAAAATATTCTCTTTTGTTAAAATTAGGGTTTTGAATTTTGGCATAAAAAATCCTCCCTTTTTAGAGTTTAATACTCCGGGAGAATATTTATCATTCTCCCTTTTTAGCCTCGCTGGGCTAAATTAAAGGTGCTACTTTTCAGTTATTACCACTCTGTTGACTTTGTCTACTTCCTCCAACATCACATTTACTATTTCATTTTTTGATGTTGGAACATTTTTACCCACATAATCTGGCTTTATAGGCAATTCCCTGTGCCCTCTGTCTATTAATTCTGCCAGCTGTATTGCCTTAGGCCTCCCTAAATCGATAATTGCATCCATAGCAGCCCTTATAGTCCTTCCTGTGTATATC
This sequence comes from Thermoanaerobacter sp. A7A, assembly GCF_000445185.1. Taxonomy (GTDB): domain Bacteria; phylum Bacillota; class Thermoanaerobacteria; order Thermoanaerobacterales; family Thermoanaerobacteraceae; genus Thermoanaerobacter. The sequence goes on along the minus strand of NZ_AVAF01000127.1, from coordinate 1,616 downwards.
ACGTCGTCCACTAATACCACTATTTTACCTACTACATCTACACCTATATCTTTTTTCTTCACTAAAGGCTGTTCAAGGTCTGTTGTGAGGTCATCGCGATATAAGGTGATATCCAATGACCCTACTGGAGGCTTTTTCCCTTCAATTCGCGATATATACCTTGCTATTCTTTCTGCTAAAGGCACTCCTCTTGTCTTAATGCCTACCAAAACCACATCTTCAATGCCTTTATTCCTTTCCACAATCTCATGGGCTATTCTTATCAAGGCTCTGTCTATGGCTTTTTCATCCATTATCTCTGCTTTTATCTTCAACTTCCTAACCTCCACAAAAAAACTTCTTGCACTGGCAAGAAGTTTTTTATGCTACATTATTTGTAACCTTGCCAGCCTCACAGGACTGCTTAAAGGACTTCGTTTTCTATATATTATCACATTCTTTTCAACTTGTCTATATGGAATATTTAAAAAAAATAAAAATTGTGCTAAGATGTTAGTATTGACACCAATATTAAAAGAAGGATGTGACAAAATGGAAGTAGGAAAAGTACCTGTAGAAATACTAAAAAGAAGTGTTTTCCCTTATCTTGGAGTTAAAAGAAAAGAAGTTTTAGTCCACTCCCAATTAGGAGAAGACAGTAGCATAATCGATTTCGGCGAATACGTGGCAGTTCTTTCAACAGACCCCATAACAGCAGCAGACAAATTAAGCGGCTTTTTATCTGTCATAATATCCTGTAATGACTTGGCTTCTTGTGGTGCAAAGCCAATTGGAATATTATCAACTATACTGCTTCCTGAAGGTACTGAAGAAACTACTTTACATGGCATCATGAAAGAAATAGATGGAGCAGCAAAAAAATTAGGCATTGAAGTTTTAGGAGGCCACACAGAAATAACCACTACAGTAAACAAGCCTATTATAAGCACAACAGCAATTGGCATGGCTAAAAAAGGTGAGTACATAACCACAAAAGGCGCAAAAATAGGCGATGATGTCATAGTTACAAAAGCTTTAGGCCTTGAAGGCACAGCAATTTTAGCAACTGACTATGAAGATTTGCTGCTAAAGCGCTACGATAAAGATTTTATCTTAAAAGCACAAAGTTTTATAAACGAAATAAGTGTCATAGAAGAAGGACTTACTGCAGCACAAAATAGTGCAAATGCAATGCACGATATAACAGAAGGAGGAATATTAGGAGCAGCCTATGAAATCGCAGAAGCATCAAGCCTTGGCATTGAAATATATGAGGAAAAATTGCCAGTACGCCCTGAGACAAAAGAAATTTGCCGTTTTTTTGGCATAAACCCTTTAAAGCTCATATCCAGCGGTTCAATGATAATTACTGCCAGTGATGGAGATAAAATAGTCAAATCTCTATCTGAAAAAGGAATACAAGCTACAATAATAGGTAAAATTATAAAAGAAGGGAAATATTTAATAACATCAAAAGGAAAAGAAGAAATAACTCCACCAGAGCGAGATGAGATATATTTAGTAAATAGAGAGAGAATAAAAGTTTAATTCTTGCCTGAAGTGTTCCGGCTCAGGATGACAAACATAATCTAAACTTTTTAATGAGTAGAACGTCTTAATATTTCAATCAACCTTAC
>NZ_AVAF01000126.1 GCF_000445185.1 Thermoanaerobacter sp. A7A | reverse complement strand
TCATCCTCTTTTTCTCCTTGCAAAACTATCTTGTCAACTACGTTCATCTTATCACGCCTTACCTTTAAAAATCATCAAATATCCTAATATAATTGCACCTATAACAATAAAAGAATCTGCAACATTAAAAACCGCAGGGAAAAATTTAAAATCAATAAAGTCTACAACATATCCGAGTCTAACTCTGTCTATAAGGTTTCCAATAGCACCACCTAAAATCATAGCAAGTGTATAATTATACACACTATTCCCTGGCAGTTTAATCATAGAATAAATTAGCACAGCCCCTACAATTAATGTTATTATTATAAAAAAAAGAGTCTTATTCTGAAGCATACCAAATGCCGCACCTTTATTCGCCACATAAGTAAGATGAAAAAAATTCTTTATAACAGGATAACTCCCTATAGGCATAAGATATTTCACTGCAAGATACTTCGTCAATTGATCAAGAAAAACCACAAAAGCTACAATAACTATCGCCAATGCCAATTCCTCCTATGTATTCATTTGTTTTTCTAACCATATTGCTGTACGAATATATTATACAAAATAAAACATTTTAAAGCTATAGGTTTAAAATATAGTGCTAATAAGATATAATGAAATTATAGAGGAATATATACTAAATTGCATTAATTCCTCCGCAGAAATTTAATATAAATTCAGGAGTGATAATTATGGAATTCCCAATAAAACATAATATTTACACATATTCCGATTATCTTAAATTGGAAGATGGTGAAAGAGTAGAATTAATTGAGGGTAACTTTGTCGCTATGTCACCTTCACCTTCAAGAATTCATCAAAAAATAATTACAGAAGTTTCAAGGGTTATAGGGAATTTTATTAAAGAAAAAAAATTAGAATGTGAAGTTTATGTGGCACCTTTTGACGTGAGATTAATAGATGATAATGAAACGGAAGAAAATTGTAAAAATGTCGTTCAACCTGATATTTCTGTCATATGTGATAAAAATAAATTAGATGATAAAGGCTTAAAAGGTGCACCCGACTTTATAATCGAAGTCGTTTCACCCTCAAATGCTTCTGTTGATTACGTTAAGAAACTCTATTTATATGAAAAATTTAAAGTGAAGGAATACTGGATAGTAAATCCTGTTTCAAAAAATATATTTGTCTATAAATTGGATGAAAAAGGTCAATACTCAGAACCTGAAAAGTACACAATAGAAGATACTATAAAAGTTAATATTTTTAAAGAATTAGAGATAAATATCGCAAAACTTATTAAATAGCTTTGAAAGGTTTTTCCTTTAGAACTTGAGAAGTATACATAAAGTTTTTACGGTATTCTTAACCTTCCATCTCATTTAAAATTTCAGCTACATCCAAAAAATTACTATCCTCCACATAAATCTTTTGAAATTGCTTTAACGCCTTTTCTTTTTGCCCCAGTTTCCTATAAACTGTACCCAACAAATACCTATACACCTTCATCTCCTCAGTATCAGTTTTTCTCTTCCTCATCGGTCCTTTTTCTAAAACCGCTAAAGCCATATCGGGCTTATTAAGTTCTATATAACAAGCAGCCATAGCATTGATTACAGATAAACTATTCTTATACTCCTCTGGCAGAGAATTAATAACTTCTAACGCCTTTTGATATTTTCCAACCTTCATCAAAAGGTTAATATACTGGCTTTTTATATTTAAATCTTCTACATATTTGGAAAGATATTTCTCAAAGCTCTCAATAGCCTTCTCGTCTTCTTCTAAATGAACATAAATAATTCCAATATCTTTATACAAAGAAATCGCATCAGGTACAATCTCAACGACATTTAAAAAATTTTCTAAAGCATTTTTATAATCACCGCGTATATAGGCTTTTTTACCTTTATTAAAAAAAGAAGTTGCTTTTGAAACAGGTTTTTTACTTAATGTATAAGAATAAAATCCAAAAACTATAAAGCTCAAAATCCCTAATGGCATATATACAAATAGCAAAATAAGAGAAACAATAAGGATAAATCCAAGCAAAGCAGACGTTTTTTGTGATATCTCTGGGGGCATCATAAGTGAATATGAAGCACTAACATCTCCTGTTTGAGTTCTTGATATAGCATTTCCTGAAATACTATCTTTCTTTTTCTTTTTATTCAAATAATTAATACTATAAATTCCCGTCCCCGGTATACCAAAAGAAGTATAAGCCCCTTTAGGACCTACTCCTATTCTCGCTCCTCTTGTCCCAGCACTAAACCCAATACCACTTTTGCTAAAATTTATCCTAACACCTTTACCCAAACTTACACTTCTTCTAAAACGCCAGCTCACTTTTAATTATGCCTCCTCCAAAATCTATATTCAATTGAAATATATTCTATATAGGTAAAAATTATATTAATTTCTTCAACCTTAAATTAGTTATTCTTATACTTAATTCCCCATATTTTCACATTACTACAAATTAAGTTTCTCCCATATTTTTTTATACTCTGTACCCTTTAATTCATTTGTGGAAACTTGTTGCCAATTTTTATCGTTTTTGAGCCACTCTTCAACATATTTATCATTTAATTCATTAAAAGCAGCTAAATAAAGTTCTCCCAATTTATGGGCAATAGAGCGTGGTACATTATGCTTTCTCATTAATACAGCTTCATCTGTATTCACACCATAATAGATATAAGAAGGAATATTTAATATTCGTCTTTTTTCTTTATCAGATAGCTTTTCAAAATCAATACCAGAGTTAGGCATTCTTTGTATCGCAGATAACCCCCAAACCACCGCATTTGAGATAATTTTGTAAATTGCTTTTGTAGTTTTTTGAATAGCAGTTTGTAAATTATCATTAGGATAAAATTTTCTTGCTAATTCTGATATATTTTTGCCATTTACCCACTCAATAATAATCTTAGAAATAGTAGTATTGTCAAATGATTTATCATTTCGAAGTTCATCCATAAATTTTTTTATTTCATAAGTATCAAACATAAACCCAATAAACTGTTGAAGTGTTCTATTCTGTACTGAAAACAATTGATGTTTATCCCAATCTGTAGAAGTAATATTTAGTTCTGAAAGCTTTCCCATCAGTCTTCTAATTGTTACCGTTGAAAAACCTGTTTGATCAGATAAAACTACAAAATTCGGCTCTAACTGTTCAGAATGAATATATTCTCTCACTTTATTTATGAAAACTTTTTTCTTGTCTTTAGTCAGTTGCCTGAAACCAAGAGAAGAATTTAATTTTTGTTCAAGATGTATTAGTAAGCTTTCTAAATCACCCATTTCTTTGTATATATGTGAAATATACTGTAATATTGCTGACCAACGGCTATCATGAAAGAGCAATGAGGAAATATCTATATCTTGATTACTCAAAGTTTTATCTATTAAATCTATAAGTTGTGACTGTAATGTATCAATATTTTTTAAAACGTAATTTCCAATTTTTAATAATTCATTTTCACTACCCTCACTTACAATACCAACCCATCCTGGTTTTGCCTGTCCAACTCTCCCAACCCTACCAACAATGTTCCAAAAATCCCTGGCAGGTATTTCACCACTACCTCTATAATGATAAGATTTCATTATTACCAAAGAAACAGGAAAATTAATACCCTGTGCTATTGTTGTCGTCGCAATAATTATCTTAATTTTCCCTTCCTTTACATATTCCTCAATAAGAATTCTTATATCATCTGGTAGAGCAGAACTATGTATAGCTACACCTTTTTTTAAATAATTTACAAGTGGATGTTTCTCACCTAATTCTACTTTAATAAAACGAACTAATAAATCCAGCTCTGGATCATTATCAATAGAAATTGTAATTAGATTCATAAGCGCATCAGCAATTTTAAACGTTTCATCAGGTCCATCTGCTAAAATGATAATTGAATCTTCTGTATCATATATTTTTGAAGCAGCAAATGCAGCTATATCTCTTTTACTTAAAGAAGAAATAGGTTTTTCATATTTAAAAGATTCAATAATTTCAAATTCATCACCTACAAAAATAGAACCTTTTAGTGTAGATAATGTTTTTAATGAAAAATTATAATATCTTCCATTCCCTTTTGGAAATAATGCTCCAATAATTCGTTCATTAGGTTGCCACCAATTTAAAGAAAGAGAAATAGCCTTCCCCCTATCGTCTGCCAACCATCTTACAATTTCATCTGAGTTAGGAATTTCCGGTGTTAATAGTAAAAAACTTGATTCCTGACACTCATTTTTAATAGTTGCAAGAAGCAATTCAAGTGTTAAACCTCGTTCTTTATCTTCAATATTATGAGCTTCATCTACTACCGTAAGAACTAAGAGTCTCTCCGGATTTTTCCCATAACCCTGTCGAATAATTAAATTTAACTTCTCATACGTAGTTACTAATACATCAAATTGTGGACTTTGCTTATCTCTTTCCAACAATTCTTCTTCAAAAGCATCCAGCTCTAATGCTCCACTTAATCGTTCAACATAAATCCCTATCTTAGAAAAATGATTTTTTAGTTCTTTGTACGTTTGATTAATTAAAGCCCTTGTTGGAACAATATAAGCAACCCATCCTCCATTTTCTTTAAATTGATTTAGAGCAATTAATATTCGATACTCAGCAATTAACGTTTTCCCACTGGAAGTAGGTAAATTAACAAGAACTGCTTTTTTTGTAAGATTTAAAAGCTCTCCATTGATAATTGCTTCTCGCTGCGGATACAAAAATTCAAAAATACCATTTTCAGCATTTTCAGCAAGCATTTTATTAAAATCAGTAACCCAATGATTTACAGCGCTTGTCACATACCAGATAGTATTTCTTATCATTTTTCTTGCAAAAGCATCAA
>NZ_AVAF01000125.1 GCF_000445185.1 Thermoanaerobacter sp. A7A | reverse complement strand
ATAGGAAAAAAGTATGTCTGTAGAATGGCTTAAATGAAGGTTTCTGAATTTTGCACAAGTCTATTTATTATATAAAGGGGTTTATCAAAAATCTGTGATTATTGTCACTTATTATACTAAAAAAAGGCAAATTATATACAAATACATCCCCCCTTTTTCTGTATTCAGAAAAATGGGGGGTTTTCAATCTGATTATTTAGCTCATTTTTTTAAAATTTTAGTTATTTCTATATACTCATCTAAGGTGATTTCACCGCGAGCGTACCTTAACTTGGCAATTTCTAATGCTTCATTATTAGGATCTGTATCGTGTTTTTTAAAAAAGTTAACATTTCTAATCTGTTTTACTAGCAAGTAAATTACTACGCCTATTAAAATTAAGAACAATATATTGGTAAGTCCACCACCGAACCAAGTTCCATAACCACAAGGATAATATCCTCCAAACCAACGACCTAAACCACCCATCATATATCCTCCAAACATTATTTACTCCTCCTCTCTAAATATTTAAATTTTACAAAATACTTTTTAATTTGTTATACTCTTCTTCTGTAATTTCACCTTTAGCCAAGCGTATATCAAGTATTCTTTTTGCTTCATTTGCTTGGTAATTTTTGCTTTCATTCAAATTATTAATCATTCTTTGCAGATCACCTGTTTTGTACAAATAAAAACCAATTGCCAAGATTAATATAAGACACATACTTTTCAACTCCTTTCTATTTATCGAAAAATTGTTAACTTGCTTTCAACTTTATTTTAAAACTTACTTTTGAAGAAAATATGAAGAGAAAATAAATACAGTTTAATTAAAATAATTTCCAAAAGTAGGCGATTAGATTTTTGCGAACTGTGATGTATAATATATTAAAAGAAGTTTATCAAGCTATTTTCATAAGTTATTCATAATTTTGCTGCAAAATAATAAAGGGTGGATGGAAGATGAATAAGAAAATATTTGTGGTTGATGACGAAATAAAAATACTTGAAGTTGTAAAGTCATACCTTGAGCATGAGGGATTTAGTGTTATTACTGAAACTAATGGCAATAACGTTTTAGATACATTCAAAAAAGAAAAACCAGACCTTGTTATATTGGATCTCATGTTGCCAGCTATTTCAGGAGAGGAATTGTGCAAGAGAATACGGCAGTTTTCCAATGTTCCGATATTGATGCTTACAGCAAAAGTTCAAGAAAGTGATAAAATTAATGGATTTTCTATAGGTGCTGATGACTATATTACAAAACCATTCAGCCCACGTGAATTGGTTATGAGAGTAAAAGCAATATTAAGAAGAACAACTGATGATGTGCCTCTTGCTGAAGTAATGTCTTTTAATAATGATGACCTTGTGGTCGATTTTAAAGCACACACGGTGAAGAAAAAAGGAGTAGTTGTAAATCTCACTCCAAACGAATTTAAAATTTTAAAGTTTTTAATTCGCAATCCAAATAGGGTCTTTACAAGAGAAGAATTAATTGAAAAAGTTATGGGATTTGACTATGAAGGCTATGACAGGACGATTGATGCACATATTAAAAATTTAAGACAAAAAATTGAAGACGATACGAAAAATCCAGTGTATATTAAAACGGTGTATGGTGTTGGATATAAATTTAGTGATGGAAATATTTAGAAATAATTTAAGAACAGGGACGGCTATTGTATTTATT
>NZ_AVAF01000124.1 GCF_000445185.1 Thermoanaerobacter sp. A7A | reverse complement strand
AAATTTTAAGAGGCATAAAAAGCGAGCTTGAAGAGAACGGGCTTTTAGATGTAGTTTTTACAGGAAGTACTGAAGAAAATTTCCCTACATCTATGACAGGTATAGGAATCACTGTAATAGCAAAAGCAAATGTTTGTGATTTAAAGATAAAAAAAGTGAAAGCAGGTATGCATGTTTCTCTTTTAGGTTATCCACGTGTAGGAAGTGAAGTTTTAAGCTCAAACGATGTGCTTACATTGAAAGACTACGTAAAAATTTCCAACTCAAAAGAAATAGTGGAAGCAATACCTGTGGGTTCAAAAGGGATAAAATATGAAATTGGCATATTAGAGAAGATATCAGGATTAAAGGTGGAGGCGAATTTTCCACAACATCTTGATGTATTAAAATCAGGGGGGCCTTCTACCTGCTGCCTTGTAGTCCACAGTGAGGAAGATACAGCCTCTATTAAAGGACTGACAGATAAACCCTTAACATATGTCGGAGTGCTGATTTAGCGTAAATGAAAGAAGGTGTTTCAATGAAGCCTTATGAGCATGGCGGAAATGTTTATGATTATGAAGGAGAAATAATCGATTTTAGTTCAAATATAAATCCTCTTGGGGTGCCGGAATGGATTTTTGATATTATCAAAAAAGTTGATTTAACGAAATATCCGGATATAAAATATCGAAAACTAAAAGAGGCTATTTCACAGTATGTGGGGTATTCACAAGAAAATATAATTGTTGGGAATGGCGCGACAGAGCTCATACATCTTTTTGTGAGAGCATTTAAGGTGAAAAGACCCCTCATTCCGTCTCCTGCTTTTTTGGAATATGAAAGGGTAGTCTACATAAACGGTGGTGAACCGATATATTTCAGGCTGGAAGAAGACTATGGATTTAAAGTAAATCTCGCAAAGCTTCTTTCACAAATGGAAGAGGCGGATTCTTTAATCATTGGGAATCCTAACAATCCTACAGGACAAGCCATAATTAGAGAGGAAATAGGAATTTTATTAAAAAAAGCGGAGATTTTGAATATACCTGTCATGATAGATGAAGCTTTTATTGAATTTATGAAAGACTATAAAAATTATGAAGCCTTACCTCTTGCAAAAGAGCATGATAAATTGTTTATTGTAAGAGCTGTCACAAAATTTTTTGGCATGCCAGGGCTGAGATTGGGGTACGGGATTGGAAGTCCTTCTTTGATACAAAAGTTAGAAGAATACAAAGAACCTTGGACAGTAAATGCTCTTGCAGATGCTGTGGGGAGAGAAATATTTAAAGATGAAGCTTATATAGAAAAAACAAGGGAATATGTAAATAAAGAAATAGAGTATATGCTTTATGCTTTAAGAAAAATTGATTATTTAGTTGCTTTTGATACAAAAGTAAATTTTATATTGTTAAAGTTAAGAACAGGAAGGGTAAATGACCTTAAACAAATACTTTTAAAAAAAGGAATTCTCATAAGAGATGCTTCTAATTTTAGGTATCTTGATAAAAGCTTTTTTAGAGTTGCTATAAAAAGACATGAAGACAATGAAAAATTGATACAGGCTTTGAAAGAAATAGATATAAAAGATTTAGTAGAAGATAAAGAAAGGGTTGTAATATAATGAGCCTTGTTATGATCACAGGTGGTGCAAGGTCTGGCAAAAGTGAATTTGCTGAAAAATTGGCTTTAGAAAAAGGAGGAAACAGT
>NZ_AVAF01000123.1 GCF_000445185.1 Thermoanaerobacter sp. A7A | reverse complement strand
TTTATATAGCTACTTCTATTCCTTTTGACGAAGAAATGAAGGAAAGAGTCAAAAGGCATAAAGAGAGAAGGCCACCTTTTTGGCAGACAAAAGAAGTCTACAAAAATTTATATGATGTAATATCAAAAAGCAATGCCAAAGTCGCATTGATTGACTGCCTTACAGTTATGATTACAAACCTATTAATGGAAGTTGACTTAACATGGGAAAAAGTAGAGTTGAAGGAGATTGATAACATAGAAAAGCAAATTGCTGACGAAGTAGATAAGATATTAAGTGCTAAGAAGGATTTTAAAGGGGATATAATTCTTGTGACAAATGAAGTGGGAATGGGATTAGTGCCCGAATACAAACTTGGCAGGATATTTAGAGATATAGCAGGCAGGATGAATAAAAAAGTGGCAGATGCTGCAGATGAAGTTTATTTAATGGTTTCAGGAATACCTCTTAAAATAAAGGGATGATTGAAAGGGGTGCAACATTTTTATGGAAGAAATTAAAAGATTGGTACTTGCGATGCAATTTATGACACGCCTTCCTATACCAATAAAAATTGATGCTGAAAAAAGTGAGTTTTATAAAATAGCATCTTATTTTCCTGTAGTTGGAATTGTCATAGGGTCTATTCTTTCACTTTTGTACTTTGCGTTAAAAAATTTCTTTTCCCGGGAAATTGTAATGACTTTTATTGTAGCTTTTTCTTATGTTTTAACAGGAGCAATGCATATTGACGGGCTTGCAGATACCTTTGATGGTCTTTTCAGCAATAAAGATAAAGAGAGAATGCTTGAGATAATGAGAGATTCAAGGCTTGGCACAAATGGAGTCTTAGTTTTAGTTTTTATGGTTATTTTAAAGATATTATTTCTCACCAATATACACGAAAATATTACTTTAACAGCACTTTTAATTACCCCAATTATTGGGAGATTGTCAATTGTATTTTCTATGATGATAAGTAAATCTGCAAGAGGTGGAGAAGGCCTTGGAGGACTCATGCTGGGTAAAGTAGGGATAAGGGAATTTGCCATTGCTTTTGTTATTTCAATTGCTACAAGCTATTTTATACTGCCTTTAGCGGTTTTTGTAAAAATACTTACTATATCGCTTTTTGTTACTTATATTGTATCAAAGTATATTTCGCTGAGAATAGGTGGTATGACTGGGGATACTCTCGGTGCAGTAAATGAATTGGCAGAGCTTACTGCACTCATTTGCTTTGTAAGTGTGTCATTATAAAAAAGGAGAGATTTTTATGGGAAAAGGATTATTAATAATAGCACATGGAAGTCGTGTTGAAGAAACTAGGGAAGCAGTATACCAAGTTATAAATAAAATAAAGAGCTTCAAAATATACAAAGACGTAAAAGCAGGTTTTATGGAATTTAACCAGCCTGATATATCTACTTCCATAAGAGAATTTGTCGAAGAAGGAATTTACGATATCATAGCAGTTCCTATGTTTTTATTTGAAGGAAACCATGTGTTACATGATATACCTGAGGTTTTTGGAAAAGAAAAAGAAAAATATCCGGCTTTAAAGATTAAGTTTGCAAAGTCTATAGGGTATGATGACAGGATCGTAGATATAATGCTTGAAAGAGCGAAAGAGGTAGAATAAAAATTTACTTATGGGAAAGGGTTGTTTTTTATGAATTATATAACTGACCCTAAAGAGATTGAGAAGAGAAGTTTTGAAATAATAAGTAAAAATATTGACGAGATGAAGTTTGAAAAAAGAGAACTTATGATTGTAAAAAGGGTAATTCATGCGACGGCAGACTTTGACTTTGCTCACATAATAAAAATCTCTGATGGAGCAATAGATGCAGGTTTAAAAGCCTTAAAAGAGGGATGTACAATTGTTACAGATACAAAAATGGCTGAAGCGGGAATAAACAAAAAGGCTTTAAAATCTATAGGAACAAGTGTCAAATGTTACATTGACATGCCACAAGTAGAGGAGCTTTCAAAAACGTACGCCATTACAAGGTCAATGGCATCAATGGTTATAGCCTCAAAAGATGGAAGAAACAAGATATTTGCCATTGGCAACGCTCCAACAGCCCTTTTTAAACTTTGTGAACTCATAAATTCCGGTGAAATAAAGCCTTATTTGATAATTGGCGTTCCTGTCGGTTTTGTTGGAGCAGAAGAAGCAAAAGAAGAAGTGAAAAAACTTGGAGTGCCCTACATAATAACGGAAGGAAGAAAAGGTGGAAGTACAATAGCGGCAGCTATAGTCAATGCTCTTTTGTACATGATGGGTGATTGATACAAAAGACAGGCGCAAAAGTGGGTGGAGTTATGGAAGTGTATACAATTAAAGAAGGTAAAAAGCTGAGATACGGCTATACTACTGGCTCGTGTGCGGCTGCTGCCTCAAAAGCCGCTACCTACATGCTTTTTACAGGGGAGAAAATAGACACTGTAGAGATAGATACACCAAAGGGGTGGCACCTTATACTTGATGTTTTAGATGTGACGTCAGGAGAAGGGTGGGTAAAATGTGGCATAAGAAAAGACGGCGGTGATGACCCTGATGCAACTCACGGGCTTATAATATATTCAAAAGTGGAATTAAAAGAGGGAGAAGGAATTGACGTTTACGGAGGAGAGGGAGTAGGAGTTGTCACAAAACCGGGGCTACCCGTAAGCCCTGGAAAACCCGCTATTAATCCTGTTCCAATGTCCATGATTTTAAATGAAGTCAAAAAAGTATTACCAGAAGGGAAAGGTGTAAAAATTACCATAAGCGTGCCAGGTGGTGAAAAGGTGGCTTTAAAAACTTTTAATCCGCGGCTTGGAATAGTTGGAGGAATATCAATACTTGGTACTTCAGGAATTGTAGAGCCTATGTCGGAGGAAGCTTTAAAAGCTTCTCTTGAGTTAGAACTTTCTATTCTTTCTGCCGAGGGACATAAAAAGGTAGTTTTTGCTCCAGGAAATTACGGCAAAGATTATGCTATGAAAGAAGGCCTTGAAGAAAGGCTTATCATATCTTATGGGAATTTCTTAGGATTTATGCTGGAAAAAGCAGTAGAGTACGGCTTTACACATGTGGTGTTGGCAGGGCATATAGGTAAACTCGTAAAAGTAGCAGCAGGGATATTTAATACCCACAGCCATGTTGCAGATGCAAGAGCAGAAATAATGGCGGCTTATGTAGCCCATTTTGGTGCAGATAAAAAGACTGTTGACAAAGTTCTGGATTCAAATACAACTGAAGAAGCCCTCGATATAATAGAAAAGGCGGGAGTCAATATAAAAGACTTTAGTCAGTTTATCGCTGACAGGGTCTACATGAAATGTAAGCAGTATGTTTACGATAAATTAAATATCGAAGTTCACCTCATTTCATTGAAAAGAGGCATTATTGCAAAAGCAGGGGAGAAAGTAGAATGGTGACGATTGTGGGAATAGGGCCGGGAAACAAGAAATTCATTACCCCCTATGCACTTGAAAAAATAAAAAAAGCGGATGTGCTAGTGGGAGGCAGGCGCCATCTCAAGGAATTTGAAGATATTGATTGCGAAAAGATTGTGATAAACGCTTCAACAGATTACCAAAGTATAATGAGCAGAGAAGGCAATATTGTCATTTTGGCATCGGGAGAACCTTCTTTGTACGGCATAACCGAAGTGATTTTAAAATATGTGGACAAAAGCCAATTAGAAATAATTCCAGGCATAAGCTCAATACAATACATGTGTGCAAAACTTAAAATAACAATGAATGATTTGACAGTGGTAAGCTTGCACGGCCGCAGTGAGGATTTAGTAAAAAAAGTAAAAGAAAATAAAAAAGTCGCTATTTTTACTGATAATACACATACGCCACAATTTATTGCAGCCTTATTGAAAGAGGGAAATTTGCATGACAGAATAATACACGTTGGTGAAAATCTGTCTTATGACATCGAGAGGATTTACTCTTTTACAGTAGAGGAACTTTTAAACTGTAATAAAAAATTTGATTTAAATGTAGTGGTGATAACATGTGGCAATACATGACACCGGGAATTTCCGATGAATATTTTATAAGAGGCAGTGTACCTATGACAAAAGAAGAGATACGAGCTTTGTCAATATCTAAGTTGAGGCTTAAAGAAGACAGCATAATATGGGATATTGGCGCAGGTACAGGTTCTGTTTCTATTGAGGCTGCTTTAATATCAAAAAAAGGTGTTGTTTATTCTATAGAAAAAGAAGAAGATGGGATAAGACTTATAAATGAAAACATCAAAAGATTTAATGTAGAAAATATTGTTGTGGTGGCTGGTGAAGCGCCTGATGCCCTTTTAGATTTGCCATCTCCTGATAGGATATTTATTGGAGGTACAGGGGATAAAATGTATCAAATATTCCAGACTGCTATAACTAAATTAAAAAGAGATGGAATAATCGTAGTTAATGGGATTACGCTTGATACAGCATATTCAGCTAATCATTATTTTAAACAAAAAGGATATAGGGTTGAAACGATATGTGTAAATATTTCAGTTTCAAAAGAAGCAGGAAATAAAACGATGATGATAGCAAGAAATCCTGTTTACATAATAACGGCGAAAAGAGAGGGATAGAATGGCAAAATTATACGGCATAGGAGTAGGACCGGGGGAGGAAAGCCTTATTACTTTAAAAGCTGTAAAAATACTTCAAAAGGTAGATGTGGTGATAGCCCCTTCAAGTAAAGGAGAAGGAAGTATTGCTTATGAGATTGCAAAGCCTTATATAAAAGGCGATGTAGTATTTATGGAATTTCCCATGACCTACTCAAAAGAAGACCTCAAAACAAAGTGGGAAGAAAATGTTAAAAAAATCAAAGAGTTGCTTGATGAGGGGAAAGACGTAGCTTTTATAACAATAGGAGACCCCATGATTTACAGTACCTACATATACATTTTAAAAGGAATTGAGGATTACGAAGTAGAGACGATTCCTGGAATTACCTCCTATAGTGCAGCCGCCTCAAGGTTAAATATCCCAATTGCGGAGGGAAACGAGACTTTTGCAGTGATTTCATCAGGAGATGTGACGGAAATTTCAAAATCTCTTGATATGTTTGATAACGTGGTATTAATGAAAATTTCGAGAAGATACGAGGAAATAGTAAATCTTCTAAAAGAAAAAAGCTTCAAAGGATACCTTGTGATAAAGTGCGGCCATAAAGAGGAAAAAATATCCTACGACCTTGATAGATATATAGGGAAAAAGATAGATTATTTGTCACTCATTATTGCAAAGAAGGTGAAGTAGCTGTGGTTTATTTTATTGGTGCAGGACCAGGAGACCCTGAACTTATAACATTAAAAGGGATGAAAATAATACAGGCTTGTGATGTCATCATATACGCAGGGTCACTTGTCAATAAAGAGATATTGAAATACGCAAAACCAGAGGCTGAAATTTACGATAGCGCTTTAATGAATCTTGATGAAATAATTGAGCTTATGGTAAAATCTTATAATGAGGGGAAAGATGTAGCGAGAATACACACAGGAGACCCTGCTATTTACGGTGCCATACATGAACAGATTGTGAGGCTGGAAGAAGAAAATATAGATTATGAAGTAATTCCCGGTGTTAGTTCTTTTTTGGCAGCAGCGGCAGTTTTGAAAAAAGAGCTGACGATTCCTGAAATAACCCAGACGGTTATTATAACACGAATAGGCGGAAGGACAAAAGTACCTCCAAAGCAGGACTTAAAAGATTTATCCCGCCACAAAGCTACAATGGCGATATTTTTAAGCGTGCAGGACATTGACAATGTCGTTTTAGAGCTGAAAGAGGGTTATGAAGAGACTACTCCTGTTGCAGTTGTATACAAAGCCACTTGGGAAGACCAAATGATTGTTACAGGCACCCTTAATGATATTTCACAAAAGGTCAAATCAAAAGGGATAGATAAAACAGCTATGATACTTGTAGGAGATTTCTTGAAAGATATAAAATCTTATTCAAAGCTTTATGATAAGAAATTTTCTCATAGCTTCAGGAAGAAGGAAGATTTATGAGAATAGCGATAATTGCTCTTACAAAAAATGCTTCAAAGCTGGCGAATGAGATTGGCCAAAAATTAAAAGGGGACGTGTATGTAAAAGAAAAATACGCCGTTTCAGGAAACTATGCAATAGAAGGAGATTTTGTGGAGTTTGTTCACAAAATATTCAGCAAATATGAGGGTCTTGTTTTTGTAATGGCTACAGGGATTGTGGTAAGAGCAATTGCAGGGGTGGTGAAGGACAAATTTACTGACCCTGCTGTTGTGGTAGTAGATGAAAAAGGGAGGTTTGCAATAAGCCTTTTATCGGGCCATGTTGGTGGTGCAAATAGGCTCGCTTTGACAGTAGCGTCCATAATTAGTGCACAGCCTGTGATAACAACTGCAACAGATATAGAAGGAGTCATATCCCTTGACGTTATTGCTAAAGATTACGGATACCAAATTGAAAATATAGAGGATTTAAAAAAGGTCAGTGCAGCCCTTGTAAATGGAGAAAATGTACGCTTTGTCTTTGATGAAGATGTTGAGGAAATACCTTTACTAAAAGATTATGTAAAAAACGATGATGACGGTGAAGTTGATGCTTTTGTTTATGTAACTGACAAAGAAATAAAAAAACTGTTAGAAAAACCTTATGTTATATTAAGGCCTAAAAATATAGTTATTGGCTTAGGATGTAAAAAAGGAATAGCTTTTGAGGATTTGCTTACCTTTGTTAGTGAAACCTTTAAAAACTTAAATTTAAGCTTAAAAAGCATCAAGTCAATTGCTACTATAGATATAAAAAAAGAAGAAAAAGGGATACATCAGTTGGCGGAATTTTTAAAAGTTCCTGTTGTTTTTTACACAAAAGAAGATTTAAAAAAAGTAGAAAACAAATTTCCTATTTCGGATTTCGTTTTTCATACAGTGGGAGTTGGAAGTGTTGCAAGGCCTTCTGCTTATTTATCTAGTGATGGTGGCAAAGAGATAGCATATCTTAAAAAGGATGGGATAACACTTGCTATATATAAATCCAGAAAGAAGGATTGACATGGGATGGATTAAAGTCGTGGGAATAGGTCCCGGTGATATAAATGACATGACTCTTAAAGCCTACAATGCCTTAAAAGAATGTGATGTAGTTGTAGGATATACTACTTATATCAATCTTATTAAGCCTTTAATTGAAGACAAAGAGGTAATCTCATCAGGGATGAGAAAAGAAGTTGATAGATGTAAAAAAGCTGTTGAGTTGGCTTTACAGGGTAAAAATATATGCATTGTTTCCAGCGGTGATGCAGGCATATATGGCATGGCAGGGCTTATGTATGAGGTTGTCCATAAAGAAAACATAGATTTAGAAATAGAAGTAATACCGGGGGTAACTGCTTTAAATTCTGCGGCAGCCATACTGGGAGCGCCTGTAATGCAGGACTTTGCGGTGATAAGCCTTTCAGACCATTTGATACCTTGGCAGGTGATAGAAAAAAGGCTGGAACTTTCATCACAAGCTGATTTTATAATTGTCCTCTACAACCCTAAAAGCAAAGAAAGACCGGAAAACCTTATAAAAGCACAGAAAATTATTATGAAATATAAAAAAGGCGACATCCCTGTTGGGATAGTAAAAAATGCCTCAAGAGAAGGGCAAGAGACAGTAATTACTACATTAAAAGAGATGGCAAATCATGAAATTGATATGAGGACAATTATAATAATAGGAAATGAAAGCACTTATGTGCGAAATGGCAAAATGATAACGCCGAGGGGATATATTTTATGATACTGGTTTTAGCAGGTACAAAAGACGGAAGAGAGGTTGCAGAAAGATTAAAGCTTAAAGGTATGGAGGTTATAGCAAGTACAGTGACAGATTATGGTGCAAGCCTTTTTAGTGAGGGAATTAAAGTCCACAAAGGCGCACTGGGTGAAGTAAGCCTCATTGAGTTTATTTATAAAAACAACATAGACATTTTAGTTGATGCAACGCATCCTTTTGCAAAAGATGTAAGCATAAATGCTATAAATGCCTGTAACAAAACTGGCATCAAGTATATAAGGTATGAAAGAAAAAGCCTTTATTACGATAATGCCATTGTAGTTGAAAATTTCGAAGAAGCAGCTGAGAAATGCAAAGAATACCACAGCATTTTTTTGACTGTAGGCAGTAAAAACCTCGAAAAATTTAAGTTTCTCTGGGAAATGGGGAAAAAGGTGACGGCAAGAGTGCTGCCTTTAAGTAGTGTCATAAAAAAGTGTGAAGATTTAGGATTAAAACCAAAAGATATAATAGCGATGGAGGGCCCTTTTACCAAAGAGCTTAATTATCAAATGTTTAAAGAAAGGAATGCGGAAGTAATTGTGACAAAAGACAGTGGCATTGTGGGAGGAGTTTTGCAGAAGTTTGAAGCCGCTAAAATGCTCAATATACCTGTCATCCTTATAAAAAGGCCTGATATAAATTATCCTGTTGTAGTAACAGATGTTGACAGTCTCATAAAAGAGGTGACAAAAAGTGGACATAAACAATATTAAAATGGTGGGAATAGGCAAAGATGTTCCTTTAGAGTTGAGAGAAAAAATCTCTTTTAAGGATATTGAAGATGCTTTAATAAAATTAAAAGAATTGGGGTTGGAGGAGGTTGTAATACTTTCTACCTGTCACAGGAGTGAGATTTACTATTACTCACAAAAAATAAGTCCACAACAAGTAAAAAATTTTTTTATTAAATACTTTGATTTAAAAGAGGATTTTTTAACATACTTACACCAAGTTTGCGGACTTGAGGCAGTAGAACATATTTTTAGAGTTGCCTGTGGACTTGAATCTATGGTAGTAGGTGAAGACCAAATACTGTCACAGGTGAAGGAGGCTATAAACACTGCGCAGGTCTTTAATTCTGCCGGAAAGATACTTTTTAAACTCTTTAGAGATGCAGTAACTCTCGGCAAAAGAGCCCGTGCCGATACTGGCATAAAAGATTTAGCTTTATCGATAAGCTATATTGCAGTTAAATTTGTTCAGGAGGTTTTTAATGACATAGCAGGCAAAAAAGCTTTTGTGATAGGTCTTGGTGAGATGGGGCAAAAAGCCATAATAAATCTTATAGATAAAGGTGCTGATGTATTTGTCACAAACAGGACTTTTTCAAAAGCTATTGAACTAAAGGAGCAAGTTCCTGAGATACACATTGTGCCTTATGAACAAAAATATCAGTACATTGCCAGTAGTGATATTGTAATAAGTGCTACAAACGCACCTCACTACACAGTGGATTATGATAAATTCAAGCAAGCATATAACGGTAGAAAAATTTGTATGGTGGATATAGCTCTTCCAAGGGATATAGACCCGAGGATAGGACAACTAGAAGGGGTGAGCCTTTATACTATTGACGATTTAAAGAGGACGGCGGAGGAAAACAAAAAAGAGAGACTTTCCCTTATCGGAGTAATTGAAAAAATGGTGAAAGAGGAAGTTAAAGAATTTGACAAATGGTACAAAACCCTTGAAATAGAGCCTTATATAAAAGAAGTAAGTAGATATGCCTATGAAGTTTATAATGCAGAATATAAAAGGATTATAAATAAATTGACTAATGCATCTGAAAAAGACAAGGAAAATATAAAAATCGCTTTAAAAAGAGTTGCGAACAAAATGGCTAATAAAATGATAATGCACCTTAAAAGTAACGCCTATTAAAAGGATGATGGAGGTAAATGATGAAAAAAGTTATAAGAGTTGGGACAAGGTCAAGCGAATTGGCTTTAAAGCAAACTGAAATGGTTATAAATGAAATAAAAAAGTTTAGGCAGGATTTTGAATTTGAAATAGTAAGGATCACTACACAAGGAGATAAATTAATTGACAAACCTGTAAACGAAATAGGCGGTAAAGGAGTTTTTGTAAAAGAAATAGAAAGTGCATTGTTAAAAGGCGAAATTGACATGGCAGTCCACAGCATGAAGGACATGCCTTATGAAATACCTGAAAAGCTCAAACTCATGGCAGTTTTAAAAAGAGAAGACCCAAAAGATGTGTTTATTTCAAGAGATGGGACGCGATTTATGAATTTAAAAAAAGGGGCTAAAATTGGGACCAGCAGTTTAAGAAGGCAAGTGCAGCTTAAAGCTTTAAGGCCAGATATAGAAATTGTTTCAATAAGAGGGAATATAAAGACGAGACTCAAAAAAATGGAGGAATTAAACCTTGATGGCATTGTTTTGGCAGCGGCGGGTTTGCACAGGTTAGGATTTGAGAATGTTATTACTGAGTATTTTCCACCTGATGTAGTTGTGCCGGCACCCTGTCAGGGAATTCTTGCAGTAGAAATTGCGGAAAATTTTGAGGATATCTTTCAAGAGTTTTATTCACACATTGTTGACGTAAAAACGCTTTTTGAAGCTTCTGTTGAAAGAAAACTTTTAAAAACCTTTGGATTAGATTGCAGACAGCCTTTTGGTGCCTATGCCCAATATGGAAAAGAGAATGATGGAGAAAAAATAAACATAAAAATTGCTTATCAAAAAGAGAATAAACTTTTAAAAGGTGAAGTGACTGGTTTAATTGAAGAAACCGATAAAATGATAGAAAAGCTTATTGAGGAATTTGGAGGTATATGATGTCAGGGATTGTATATTTGATCGGAGCAGGACCTGGAGATATTGGGCTTTTAACATTGAGAGCAGTCGAACTAATAAAAAATGCAGATGTGCTGGTGTATGACAGGCTCATTAATGAAGATATTTTAAAAATGGCAAAAAAGGATGCAGAGCTTATTGATGTTGGAAAGTTTCCGGATAATCACAAAGTACCTCAAAGTAAAATAAATGAAATAATTGCGAAAAAGGCCCTTTCTGGCAAAAAAGTAGCAAGAATTAAAGGAGGAGACCCTTTTGTATTCGGAAGAGGTGGCGAAGAATCGGAATATCTTACACAAAAAAGAATACCTTATGAGGTAGTGCCAGGCATAACATCTGCAGTGGCTGTCCTATCCTATGCAGGAATTCCTGTAACCCATAGAGATTTAAGTTCGTCATTTCACGTAATAACGGGTCATGAATGGAAAGGGAAAGATAAAAAACTCGATTGGGAGGTCATATCAAAACTCGATGGGACACTTGTATTTCTCATGGGGATAAAAAATATAGAAAAAATTGTGAAAAAACTTCTCAATTACGGCAAAGACCCTCATACACCGGCAGCAGTAATAATGGAAGGTACTACTCCAAACCAAAAAGTTGTGACTGCAAAACTCATTGATATTTCAAGTCTTGTACGAAAAGAAGGAATAAAAAATCCGGGAGTTTTTGCTGTAGGAGATGTTGTAACATTAAGGGACAGATTAAAATGGTATGAAAACAAAAAGCTTTTTGGGAAAAGGATTTTGCTTACAAGGACCTATGAACAATCACAGCAGATGAAAAAAATTTTGAGTGAAGAGGGAGCAGATGTTGTTGTTTGTCCTACTATTAAAATCACGCCGTTTTTAAATAATATAGTAAAGTTTTTAGAAGAAATACATAAATTCGATTATGCTGTATTTACAAGTGTAAATGACGTTTGGAGTTTTATTGAAGCTTCCCGAGAAAAAAGGGTTGATTTAAGAAATTTAAGAATTAAAGTAGTAGCGATAGGAAGTAAAACTGCGGAAGCTTTAGAAAATATTTTTATATATCCAGATATAATTCCTGAGGAGTACACCTCATACTCTTTAGCAAATGCACTTAAAAAACATGTTGAAGGAAAAAACATAGCGCTTTTGACTTCTCAGATAGGCGGGGATATATTAATGGAAAGTCTAGGAAATTGTGCTAACGTACAAAAAATTGTCGCATATAAAAATGAACCAAATTATGAAATAAAGGAAAAGCTTATAAGTGAACTCCGCAAAGGAATAGATATTGCTGTATTTACAAGTTCCTCTACCTTTAATTATATGCATCAATTAATAGGAGACGAAATAAATCTTCTAAAAAACTCTAAAATAGCTGCAATAGGACCTGTAACAAAGAAAGCTATAGAGGATAAAGGATTTAATGTAGACATAATGCCAAGTGAATACACAACGGAAAAACTTATTGAAGAAATATTAAAAAACTATCAAAACCAATAGAAAGAGGAGATAAAATGGATTTGGTAAAAAGGCCAAGAAGGCTTAGGATGAACAGTATTTTAAGGGAGATGATACGAGAAACTTCTTTAGATGTTGGTGACCTTATATATCCTCTTTTTGTTGTGCCAGGAGATAATATAAAAGAAGAGATAGATTCAATGCCGGGTGTTTACCATTTTTCTATAGATTTGCTTGTAGAAGAAGTTAAAGAAGTGCGTGACCTTGGAATTCCTGCTATTTTACTTTTTGGTGTGCCTTCATATAAAGATGAATTAGGGTCAGAGGCTTATAGTGAGGAAGGCATCGTTCAAAAAGCGGTGAGAGAAATAAAAGAAAAAGTGCCTGAAATTGTGGTAATAACAGATGTGTGTATGTGTGGGTATACAATTCATGGTCACTGTGGAATTGTTGAAAATGGACAAGTTGTAAATGACAAAACGATAGATTACATTGCTAAAATAGCCTTGTCCCATGTGGAAGCAGGAGCGGATATTGTAGCGCCTTCTGACATGATGGATGGAAGAGTAGCTGCCATAAGAAAGCTTTTAGATAGTAAAGGATTTGTAAATACACCTATTATGGCTTACAGTGCTAAATACGCTTCCTCTTTTTATGGACCTTTTAGAGAAGCAGCTAATTCCGCCCCACAATTTGGCGACAGAAAGTCTTATCAAATGGACTATGGGAACTCCAATGAAGCCTTAAGAGAAATAGCTCTTGACATTGAAGAAGGAGCAGATATTGTCATGGTAAAGCCGGCACTTTCTTATCTTGATATTATAAGGCGGGTAAAAGATAATTTTAACATTCCTATTGCTGCTTACAATGTAAGTGGAGAATATTCAATGATGAAGGCGGCAGCTAAGATGGGTTGGATTGATGAAAAATCGGTAGTCTTAGAAATACTCACTTCAATTAAAAGGGCAGGGGCAGACATAGTTATAACCTACTTTGCAAAGGATGTTGCAAAATGGCTTATTACCCTATAATGCTTAATATAAAAAACAAAAAATGCCTTGTTGTAGGGGGTGGCAAAGTTGCTCTTAGAAAAATTTTATCTCTTGTTGAAGGAGAAGCTTTAGTTACTGCCATTTCTCCTTCTTTTGATGAGGAAATACTTAAGCTTTCAGCAAAAGAAAAGGTGGAACTTATAAGACGTGAGTACCAACAAGGGGATGTAAGGGGATTTTTTGTTGCGATTGCTGCTACAGATGATGAGAAGGTAAATAAACTTGTGGCGTCAGATGGAGAAAAATACAATGTGCTTGTAAATGTGATTGATGATAAAGACCTTTCTTCTTTTATTGTGCCTTCCACTGTAAAAAGGGGAGACTTAATTATCTCTATATCTACAAGTGGCAAAAGTCCACTTCTTTCGAGAATGATAAAAGAAAAGTTGAAGTCAATTTTCAATGATGACTATGAAAAACTATTACAAAAGCTATACCAGAAGAGGATAGAATTAAAAGACAAAGGCTTCACTGAGGAAGAAAAAATGGCTATTTACAGAAAAATTATTGAGAAAAGCGGGCTGTTAAGAGGTGATTCTGTGAAAACTGATAAATCACAAAAGCTTTTTGGAAAGGCTAAAAAACTTATGCCGGGTGGTGTTAATAGTCCCGTAAGGGCTTTTAAGTCAGTAAGAGCTACTCCCGTTTTTATAAAAAAGGGACAAGGAAGTCATATTTGGGATGAGGATGGCAATGAATACATAGACTACGTCCTTTCATGGGGACCACTGATACTGGGACATGCTCATCCACAAGTAGTAGAAGCTATTAAGAAACAGGCAGAACTGGGAACCAGTTTTGGAGCCTGCACAGAGTTAGAAGTTAAGATGGCGGAAAAAGTAATTGAGGCTGTTCCATCTGTAGAAGTTGTCAGAATGGTAAATTCAGGAACAGAAGCCACTATGAGTGCTATAAGATTGGCAAGAGGATATACGGAAAGAGACATCATTGTAAAATTTGAAGGATGTTATCACGGACATTCTGACAGCCTGCTTATAAAAGCAGGGTCAGGTGCACTTACTTTCGGAATGCCTGATTCAAAAGGTGTGACAAAAGAGGTAGCAAAGGATACAATTATAGCGAGATATAATGACATCAAAATGGTAGAAGATATTTTCAAAATATATGGTGAAAATATCGCTGCTGTAATTGTAGAGCCTGTTGCCGGAAATATGGGTACTGTTTTACCTGAGGAGAAATTTTTAAAAGGATTAAGAGAGATTACTACAAAGTATGGAGCACTTTTAATTTTTGATGAAGTGATGACAGGCTTTAGAGTATCTTATTCAGGGGCACAAGGACTTTACAGTGTTATACCTGACATTACTACACTTGGGAAAATCATTGGAGGTGGGCTTCCTGTTGGTGCCTATGGAGGAAGAGAGGAGATAATGAGGTTGGTTTCTCCTGATGGGCCTGTGTACCAAGCAGGGACTTTGTCTGGAAATCCTCTTGCAATGGCAGCAGGGTTTGAGACTCTAAAAATTTTATCTGAGGACCCTGCCCTTTATGAAGAATTAGATAAAAAAGCAGAAAAACTATGTAATGGGTTAAAAGAGAGCATGGTTCAAAATGGAATTGATGTTACAATAAATAGAGTAGGCAGCATGATGTGTATGTTTTTTACGAAAGATGAAGTAAAAGACTATGACTCTGCTTTAAAATCAAACACTGCTTTGTATGCTGCATATTTTAGAGAAATGCTAAAAAGGGGTGTGTACTTGCCGCCTTCTCAATTTGAGACCTTCTTTTTATCAATAGCTCACACAGAGGAGGATATTGAAAAAACAATTGAGGCCAGTTTTGAAGCTGCAAAAATTATAAGTAAGCAATACAGGGACATTTCTATTCATTGACAAACTATTTATAAAATGATATGCTTTATTTAAAGGAAGAATTGAATAACATGCAAATACAGGTGCCTAATTTTGAAATCAAAATTGGGTTAAAAGGGAAGCAGGTGAAAGTCCTGCACGGTCCCGCCACTGTGATGGTGAGCTCTTTACATTATGCCACTGCCCGTCACTCAGCGGAGCACGAATTTAACAATTATATTTCGTATAAAAACATGCTCCGCTGAGTGACGGGTGGGAAGGCGTAAAGAGCGATGAACCTAAGTCAGGAGACCTGCCTGTATTTGTGTCACACTTACTCTACGGTCGAGAGAGGGGGTGTTAGAAAGGGATACATATGTGTTTTTTAACCTCTTAACGCCGTTGGTAAGTTAAGAGGTTTTATTTTTGCTTAAATTTTATAAAAAAGAGGTGTTTGGTGTGAAAAAATGGATGTTGTTAACAGCATTTGCATTGCTTTTAATAGCGCCGCAAATTGCCTATTCTATGCACATAATGGAAGGGTTTCTTCCTCTTAAGTGGTGCATAATATGGGATGCAGCTTCTTTGCCTTTTGTGGTTGTGGGACTTATAACGATAAACAAAAAGGTAAAGGAAAATCCAAAGCTTAAAATGCTTTTGGGTTTTGCAGGTGCTTTTGCCTTTGTGCTTTCAGCCTTGAAAATCCCATCAGTTACGGGAAGTTGTTCGCATCCAACCGGTGTAGGGCTTGGAGCTATACTTTTTGGACCTTTTGCTATGAGCGTTTTAGGCCTTATAGTGCTTTTGTTTCAGGCACTGCTTTTGGCCCATGGCGGCATAACAACTTTGGGTGCTAATACATTTTCCATGGCTATAGTAGGGCCAATTGCTTCCTATTATATATTTAAAGGAATAAAAAAAGCAGGGGGGCCAAATTGGCTTGCAGTATTTTTGGCTGCCTCAATTGGGGATTTGCTTACATATGTGACGACATCCTTCCAATTGGCTATTGCTTTTCCTGCTGAAGTAGGTGGTTTTACAGCCTCATTTTTAAAATTCATGGGGATATTTGCAGTGACACAGGTACCTTTGGCAATAAGTGAGGGACTTTTAACTGTGCTTGTAATCAATATGCTATCTGCCTACAGCAAAGAGGAACTCATTGAGCTTAACGTTTTAGAGGAAGAAGGTAAGGTAGTATGAAGGATAAAAAGTTTTTAATGAAAAATTTGATATTAGGCTTGTTGGTCATTTTGCTGATTGTGTTTCCTCTTGTTACTATTAAAAACGCTGAATTTGCTGGTACAGATGACAGGGCGACAGAGGCTATTGCTCAGGTAGACAAAAATTACAAGCCATGGTTTGAACCAATTTGGGAGCCACCAAGCGGAGAAATTGCAAGCCTTTTGTTTGCCTTACAGGCTGCAATTGGTGCAGGCTTTTTGGGATATTACATAGGCCTTGTGAAGGGGAGGAAAAATGCTAATAGATAGTTACTCTTACACAAACAGGATGTACAATGTACATCCTGTTGAAAAACTTTTATTTGCCTTTTTGACAATGATTTTATGTTTTAAATTTGATGCCTATACAAATATTGCAGTAATTATTTTGATGTTTGTGGTAACTGTATTTAAAGCGAAAATTCCAGCAAAAGTGTATATTAAACTTATGTTAATTCCTTATTCTTTTCTCATAATAAGCATATTGACACTTGTAATAAATGTTGTAGAGGATAAAAGTATTGCATTAGTAAGTTTTAATATTTTTGGAATAACCTTAGGGATTACCGCAAAAGGAGTTAGCACTGCTATTATTTTATTCTTCAGAGCTTTAGCAGTGGTCTCTTGCTTATATTTTCTTGCTCTTACTACTCCTGTAGTTGACATCATAAATGTCTTAAAGAAATTTAAATTTCCATCATTATTTTTGGAGCTGCTTCAGCTTATTTATCGATTTATATTTGTTTTAATACAAGCAGCCGATGATATCTACATATCTCAGGATTCAAGACTGGGATATGCCACATTAAAAAATAGTTATAGGTCTTTAGGCTTTTTGATATCTTCTCTTTTTATTAAGTCTTACAAAGATTCACAGGATTTATATGTGGCTTTAGAAGCAAGGGGTTATAACGGAGAACTAAAAGTCATCGGTAAAGATTACAAATTTTGTTATAAAAATATAATATTTATTATTTTGATAGAACTAATTTTAATAAGCATATCAATGCTTTTAAGGAGGTGAACTATGAAAAAGCAATTTATATTAGAAGCGATAGATGTTACTTTTGAGTACAGCGACGGTACAAAAGCTTTAGATGGCGTAAATATATCGATAGAGAAGGGTAAAAAGACTGCAGTTTTAGGTCCAAACGGTGTAGGTAAAACAACACTGTTTTTGCACTTCAATGGAATTTTGAAACCTAAATCAGGAAAAATATTGTATAACGGGGAAGAAATAAAATACAATCGTACCGAACTTACCAAACTCAGAAAGAATGTGGGTATTGTTTTTCAAAATCCTGACATACAGCTTTTTTCTGCCAGTGTATACCAAGAGATTTCTTTTGGACCTATGAATTTGGGTTATCCAGAAAATATAGTAAAAGAAAAAGTGGAAAAAGCTATGAAACAAATGAGAATTATTGATTTAAAAGACAAGCCCACTCATTTTTTAAGCTATGGACAGAAAAAAAGCGTCTCAATAGCTGATATCATAGCTATGGAGCCTGAAGTCATTATACTGGATGAGCCAACGGTTTATTTAGATCCTAAGCATGTACAAGAAATCATGGGTTTGTTTGACAAATTAGCTGAAGAGGAAAAGACAATCATTTTATCAACTCATGATGTGGACTTTGCTTATTCATGGGCTGACTATATATATGTCATGAGGAAGGGAAAAGTTGTTGCAAAAGGCGAACCAGCAGTTGTTTTTACTAACGAAAAAGAACTCGATTGGAGTGATTTGAGAAAGCCTATGCTTTTGGAAATATATGAAATTTTAAAAGAAAAAGGAATTATGAATGGAAGTAATATACCAAAAAATATAGAGGAATTAAAAAAATGTATAAAATAAAAAGCTGCTGAAAACTCAGCAGCTTAAAACTATTCATTTTTACTTTCTTTTTGTCCTTGAGGGAAAAATTGATGTAGAATATCCAAAGATAGAGGGAAAACTACTATGTTTGACCTGTCATTAGCTATTTCTCTTAAAGTTTGAAGATACCTAAGTTGCAGAGAAACGGGTTGTGAGGCTATGATGCGGGCAGCTTCAGCAAGTTTTGCAGCTGCTTGATATTCTCCATCAGCGTTTATAATTTTAGCGCGGCGTTCCCTTTCTGCTTCTGCTTGTGCTGCCATAGCCCTTTGCATGCTTTGTGGTAGTTCTACATCCCTTATTTCCACAAGATTCACTTTTACTCCCCATGGCTCTGTTCCCTCATCTATAATCTCGCGGAGCCTTTTGTTTATTTCTTCTCTGTGAGATAATAATTCGTCTAAGTCAGACTGACCTAAAACGCTTCTTAGTGTAGTTTGTGCCAGCTGAGATGTTGCTCTTATGTGGTCCAAAACTTTTATAACAGCGTTGGCAGGGTCTATTACTCTGAAGTATACTACTGCATTTACTTTAACAGTAACGTTGTCTCTTGTAATTGCCTCTTGTGTTGGTACTTCCATTGTTATGACTCTCAAATCTACTTTTTGCATTCTCTCTATTATAGGAATCAAGAAAAATATTCCTGGTCCCCTTACACCTACGTAGCGCCCAAGACGAAAAATTACGCCCCTTTCGTATTCCTGTACTATTCTAATGGATGCGGAAATTAAACTTATAAGGATTATTAATAAAGTGAATAAAAATGCAAAACTCTCAATCATTTTTTTTACTGCCTCCCTCTTTTATTTTTTCAACTTTAACTGTCAAACCCTCTACTGCTGTAATGACCACCTTTTCGCCTTTTGCAATATACTCTTTAGATTCTGCCTGCCACCTTTCTCCTTCTACCAAGACTATGCCATTTGGATTAATATCACTTACTGCAATACCTATTTCACCAATTAGACCTTCTACTCCTGTGACTACTTTTTTCTTTTGAGCTTTTATAACAGCAGCTAAGAGGAAAGAAACAAAAGCTGCCATGAAAAAGGCTGTTGCGAAAACTACTCCTTTGTTTATAGTGAGTCCCATTTGGTTTCCACTAAATAACATTAAAGAGCCAAGTACGAAGGAAGTTATACCGCCCACTGCTAAAATGCCATGGCTTACCACAAAGGCCTCAGATGCCAAAAGCACAAGCCCTAATATGACAAGAAGCATTCCACTTAATTGAGCATTTAATGTTCCAAGTGTGTAAAGGCCTAAAAGTAAGCTTATTCCTCCTGCCACACCGGGAAAGATAGCCCCAGGATGATAAAGCTCCAATACAATGCCCAAGATACCAGCGCTCATGAGAAGATAAGCAATATTTGGATCGCTTATTGCAAAGAGAAATTTTTGAGCTGAAGACATTGGGAAGTATTTGATTGGACCATCAGTTTGCAAAGTTGTAGTTGTGCCGTCAAAATTTTTGACTGTAAGGCCGTTTATTTTTTTTAGAAGGTCGTTTAAATTAGTAGCTTTAAAATCGATTAAATGGGCATTTAATGCTTCTGTGTCAGTAAAAGATTTGCTTTCAATAACTGCCATTTCAGCATTTTTGGGGTCTCTCCCTCTGTTTTCTGCGATGCTTCTTATCCAAGCAGCAGCGTCATGAGTGATTTTTTGCTTTTGTACATCTGATAAAGCAGTGTCGTCTTCCATTGACACAGGATGGGCAGCGCCTATTCTACTTCCAGGAGCCATTGCAGCGACATTTGCTGAAAGGGTTATGAAAGTGCCAGCAGAGCCCGCCCAAGCTCCTGCGGGGGAGACATATACTACAAGAGGAATAGGAGAATTTAGTATTTGTGTGACGATTTTTTGAGTAGTAGAATACAAACCGCCAGGAGTAGAAAGTTCTATGACTATACAACTTGCACCATTTTTTTCTGCTTCCTGCAAGCCACTTTCAATGTAATCTGCGACAACTGGTACAATAGGGCCATCAATGGATAGTACATAAACGGGGCTTTGAGTCGGAGCCGCTTTTAAAGAAGAAAGTGGCAGGATGACAAAAATTAACAAGATTATAAATAGTAAAATTTTCCTTAATTTAAACACTTTTTGTTCCCCCCTTTAATAACATTTTAACATAACTGAAAAATTTTATATAGTATTTTGTGTGATTGACAGAAATTTTTTTGAAAGATTTACGCCACAGGAAATAGATTTAGCTATTAAGTTGGCGCCAAGATCTGTAATAACTTCTACGCTTATAAATAATACACTTTCGTGGATTTTTATCGTATTAGCTCTTTATGCTATAATCAAATGGGTATTTAGAGGAAAAGCGGATGTAGCACAATTATTTTCAATTACTGGTTATGCCTATACTCCTGTTTTAATATATTTTCTAATATGCTTTATTGCATCCTTTTTTACGGGACAACTTTATGTGAATATGTCTTTAGCTATATTTATCCCTTCGTTAAAAGGAACTACAATATATGGCTTTTTGAGAAGTATTGATCCCTTCATGGTGTGGCAGTTTGTTATAATAGCTATAGGAATAAAAATGTCAAGTGGAATGAAGAAGAACGATGTTTATTGGGTTACAGTTTTTGCGTTTCTTGTGACGGTGTTTGTGAATATTGATTATTATAAACTGCTGGATTGATATGCAAGAAATGACAGGAGGAAAGCTCGAAATCACTGACAAAAGCCCTATTTTTACGCAGCATGCTAACAAATTTATCCTTAGGGGTGAAGAAACTTAAATGAAAAATAAGAGAAAGGTAGAAGTTATTGATTATCAATCAGATTGGAAGAAAAAATTTGAAGATGAAGCAGAAATATTAAGGGAAATATTGAAAGATATAATCGTTGATATTCACCATATTGGTAGTACAGCTATTCCGGATATAAAAGCTAAACCGATAATTGATATTTTAATTGAGGTTAAAGAAATAGATAAAGTAGACCAATTTAATGACAAGCTAATTCAACAGGGTTATATTCCTTTAGGAGAAAACGGAATCTCGAATCGGAGATTTTTCATAAAAGGGGATGAAATTGATCGTACACATCATGTTCATATTTTTCAAACTGGAAATCCCGAAATTGCACGTCATATTCGATTTAGGGATTATCTAATAAATCATCCAGATGAGGCAAAAGCCTATTCTGACTTGAAAGATGAATTAGCCAAAAAGTATCCCTATAATATTGAGGAATATATTAAAGGGAAGGATCACTTTATCAAAGAGATTGATCAAAAGGTAATGAAAGAACAATAGACAAGGGGATGGTCCCTTGTCTATCATTTTTATAATATTTCTTCTAAGGTTTTTTTAATTTCAATGAGGAAACTTTCTGTATTTACGACAGTTTTATTTGGCAAGTCAGAAAGCATAGCTAAGTCTTTTGTCATTATCCCCTTTTCAATTGTCTGAAGGGATGCTTTTTCAAGTTTATCTGCGAAATTTACAAGGTCTTCTATTCCGTCAAGTTCTCCTCTCTTTTTCAAAGCACCTGTCCATGCGAAAATTGTAGCAATAGAATTTGTAGAAGTTTCTTCTCCTTTAAGGTATTTATAATAATGTCTTGTAACTGTTCCATGAGCCGCTTCAAATTCGTATTTACCATCAGGAGATACCAGTACAGAAGTCATCATGGCAAGGCTTCCAAAGGCTGTTGCCACCATATCTGACATCACATCGCCGTCATAGTTTTTGCATGCCCAAATCATTCCGCCTTCAGACCTTACAATTCGAGCTACGGCATCGTCAATAAGGGTATAGAAATATTTAATTCCTGCTTCCTCAAATTTTTCTTTATATTCATTTTCATATATTTCCTGGAATATGTCTTTAAATCTGTGGTCGTATATTTTTGATATGGTGTCTTTGGTCGCAAACCACAAATCCTGCTTTGTGTCTAAGGCATAGTTAAAACATGCTCTTGCAAAACTCTTTATCGATTCATCAGTGTTGTGCATACCGAGGATAACTCCAGGGCCTTCAAATTCATGTATTGTCTGCTTTGTCACTTCACCACTTTTTGATACGAAAACAAGTTCTGCTTTTCCTTTATTTTCGACTCGGTATTCCACATCTTTATAAATGTCTCCATAGGCATGCCTTGCAATTGTAATGGGTTTTTTCCATGTTTTTACGAGAGGTTTGATACTTTCTATAATAATAGGTGTGCGAAAAACTGTTCCGTCAAGTATTGCTCTGATTGTACCATTAGGGCTTTTCCACATTTTTTTAAGGTTGTATTCTTTGACCCTTTCTGCATTTGGAGTGATTGTGGCGCATTTTACGCCGACTCCGTACTTTTTTATTGCGTATGCTGCATCAACTGTTACTTGATCTTCTGTTTTATCTCTATTTTTGATGCCCAAATCGTAATATTCTGTCTTTAAATCTACATAAGGTTCTAAGAGTATTTCCTTTATTAACTTCCATATGATTCTTGTCATCTCATCTCCGTCCATTTCTACAATAGGGATTTTCATTTGAATTTTTCCTATCATTTTTTTCTCTCCTTTGTCTAAAATATAACAATAAATTTTTTAAAATTTGTTATTGCGAATTTTTATCATAACTTGATTTTATTATATAGAATATGAGGCTTTTTTGCAATATCTATTAATTGAGCTTTCACAACTTGACCTAAATACAGTAGTTATTTATTATAACACGTCAAGTAGAAATTTAAGTCCAGTTTGCTAAATGGTTATGGTTTTATATTTGTAAAATATTAGGCGAAAAATGCATTTTCGTTCCCCAAAATGACACTTTCGTTCCAAATTTCACAAATTTTGCTCTAAATATTGTATAATATTAAAAAATGGTTCGATCTTTTTGGGGGTATAAAAAATGAATTTTTTATGTCCGCAAGAGGAACTAAGTTTTTCATATAAACAATGTATAGAAATTGGTATTGACCCTTCAATAATTTTCCCATTGATTTTATTAAATCAAGAAGATTTGCAAAAGAGAATACATATAAATAAAGAACTCATAGAAGCTTTTCATATGAGTGTAGAAGAGGAGTGGGTAAAAGGTGAGTATCTATTTTTGCTTACTGATATTGAAGGATATTTGTTGGATGTAAAATGCAGCACAAAAGAGAAAAAGTGTATAAAAGATTCAGGCTTTGAACCGGGGGTATCCTTTAGAGAAGAAAGCTGTGGGACAAATGCGATTTCAATGGCAATGCGATTAAAGAGGGTAGTGTATGTAAGACCTCAGGAACACTACTGTGACATATTCAAAAAATGGCACTGCATTGCTTCACCTATAATGGTAGGAAATGGGGAAATAGTAGGCTATGTGGATATATCAACTATTGATAAAAAGATTGCGGATGAAGTATCAATGGTAATAAAACTGCTGGCTGAGAAAATAGCAGTTGAATATGAAAAGATATTGAAAGAAAAAGAGATAAATGAGATAAAGATAAAATTAAATGACAGCCAGACAAAAATACTGGCATTAGAGGCAAAGGGATACAAAAAATTAGACATAGCAGAAGCTCTGGGAATAGAGGTTGTGACTGTGAAATATCACAAAAGAAAAATAGTAGAAAAACTTGGGGTAAAAAATATCAAAGAGGCAGTAATAAAGGCAATTAAGTTGGGATTGGTAGATGTGGATTAAAATTTGAGATTATACTTTTGTATAGTTTTTTTGCTTATTTATGTAAACCTTAACTGGAAATGTAATAAAAACTATACTAAAGTATAGTAGACATTGAGAAAAATGTATATTATAATAGCTGTAGAAAAGTTTGGTAGATCAAGAAGGATATAAACAATAATATGGTTTTTGTGGCTCTAATAAAACGTTATGTACCACTCTAATAAGTGTTTAGGTTATTTAACTTAGTGTCAATTTTAATAGAGGTAGAGTCCATGGAAATAAACTCACCTGAGATAATGCTCATATTTTTGAGGATATTAACCTGATTTTGAAAGATAGTGGTTAAATAATCATGAGAGAAACTCATTAATAAAACGGCGTAAAGTCCAATAAGAAGGAAGAGGTTTAAAAATATTGAAGCCACAAAGATAAGCAATGATAAGATTATTGCGGAGATAATCTAAAAGGTCAGAAATTGTACTGAATCTTAAAGGTTAATAGCAATAAAAGTTCTAAACATTGCATAATGAGAATAACCATTACGGCTAGGACTAGAGGAAGGGGATTCAAGTATTGAAGATAGATTGAGATTTCTAAACATAGAAGA
Source organism: Thermoanaerobacter sp. A7A (assembly GCF_000445185.1). GTDB lineage: Bacteria > Bacillota > Thermoanaerobacteria > Thermoanaerobacterales > Thermoanaerobacteraceae > Thermoanaerobacter. The sequence continues at coordinate 6,873 of NZ_AVAF01000123.1, read as the reverse complement.
ATAAAAGTCTATTTTAGACTGAAAAGTAAAGAGTTCAGGTATATTTAAAAGTAATTGAAGCTGGTACATGTAAGATTTCCTCCTCCTTAAAAATATTTTCATGCTGTGTATATGATAATTCGACAAATGTTAGGGGAAATCCTACGTAAAAGATAAAAAATTCAAGAGTGATAGGAAAAAAGTATATCTGTAGAATGGCTTAAATGAAGGCTTTTGAATTTTGCACAAATCTAATATCAGAAAAGATAGGAGCATTCCTGTAATGAATAAAAAATAGTGGAGAATGGACTTTGAAAAAATAAGTACCTCCTGATAAAATACAGAGTGTAAGTTCTAGAACTTACCTCGAATTATCAAAATAAACAGGAGGTACCTAAAATGAAGTATACACAAAATGAAAAGATTTTGCAAGTAACAGAAGACACATTAATTGCGGGAGTAGACATAGCAAAAGAAAGCCATTATGCCAGAGCATTTGACTACAGAGGAGTAGAATATGGGAAATACCTAAGATTTGAAAACAATAGAGAAGGTATGACAGAATTTCTTAAATGGGCAAAAGACTTGATAGAGAGACATAAGAAAAACAAACTAATAGTAGGGATGGAACCGACAGGACAATATTGGTTATGTTTTGCCCAATACCTTAAAGACAATAACATAAAGGTAGTATTGGTTAATCCATTTCATGTAAAGAGGAGCAAAGAATTAGATGACAATTCTCCCACAAAAAGCGATAGAAAAGACCCCAAAACAATAGTAATGCTAGTAAAAGACGGTAGATATGTAGAGCCGACAATAACTGAAGGAGTATATGCAGAATTAAGGGTAGCGATGGACATAAAAGACAGGTTGAACAAACAAATAGGGATGACAAAAAATCAAATAACAAGATGGATGGACATATACTTTCCGGAGTTTAACACCGTATTTTCAGACTGGGAAGGGAAAGCAGCACTTATCACATTAAGAGAAATTCCAACACCTGAGAAGATAGCAGAAAAAAGCACTAGAGAAATCCTATCGATATGGAAGAAAGAAGTGCAAAGAGGGGTAGGAGAAAAAAGGGCTATAAAGCTGATAGAAACTGCTAAGGAGAGTGTAGGGAAGAAGCAGGGCATAAAGATGGCAGAATACGAGATAAAGACTCTCACAAAACAGATACAAAAACTAGGAGGATTAAACCTAGTAGGAAATAGCTCTGGTAAGTATAAAGGAGAAACGACAATAAGTAAAAGAGGGAGGAAGCGATTGAGGAGAGTACTATTTAATGCAGTAATGGCCTTGGTTGCAAAAAACGAAGAGTTTCGTGAACTTCACAAATATTACACTACCAGAGCGCAAAACCCGCTAAAAAAGAAGCAATCACTAATAGTATTGTGCAACAAACTGATAAGGGTATTTTATGTCATATTAAAAAAAGGAGTAATATATGACCCAATCAAGATGATGAAGGACATAAAGAGGCCAGCCTTACAGGAAGCTGCATAAAAAGTGCTAACATACTATACTAGAATTTATATTTTTTGCTCCCATATTACAGTTATTATGTTATATAACAGTTAAATACCCGCAAGCAATGGGTAAAAAACGAATTTTTCATGGTATATATGATATCATAGGGGGTATTATTATATTGTTTTTTAATATTTTACTACTTCTAATTGCAATAAAAGAACATTGAATTTTAGAAAATTTTATAAATTATGGATTTGCTGTTATTATTTCACTTTTTACTTAAATAAAAAATATCAGAAAGGATGGGAGGTGAGAAAATTGGCATATGTAAAACCTACAATTCAAACATTAGGTTCCCAAAACGTAAGTTTAAATGGGGAAACACAACCGACAGGGATTTGGTACAATAATGTAGCTGTATACACAGAATATATTCTGGCAGGTTATGCTGTAGCAGTAGCCGCAGTAGCAGTAAGTGTGATTGATGTTGTTCCACTTTCATCTCAAGACAAAAACTAAAAAGTTTTTTATTTTGAATGAGGAGAGTAAAATTTTATATGTTTCTCCCTTTTTCTTTTTTTAAATTTATATTAAAATCAAACAAAAATTTCAGTATAAGAAAGGAGAAAAATTTTATGCGAGCAATAAATTTTTTGGGCAAAAATAACTGGTTATTTGCTGTTTTCACATTTATCATAAACATCATTTTTTATAAGGCATTGCCACAGACAGTTGTTATTCAGTGGCACTTTGATGGTAGTATTTCAAATACTGCATCTAAAACAACATTTGTTTTTATACTTCCCTTAATACAAATATTATTTTATGGATATGTGAAACTCAAGACAAAAGGGAAAGATGCGACTCTTTATACTGACTTATATTCTATATTTGTTAATCTGCTTGCATTGATTGTTGATATAGTAATCATCTTAATAAATTTAAAAATTTTCTAATAAGGAGCTGTATTTTTTATGCTTATTTTAGAGGATGTATCAAAGACATACTATGGATGTGGTAAAAAGGCTGTAGATTCATTGAATCTTGATGTACATGAAGGTGAAATTTTTGGTTTTCTTGGTCCAAATGGCTCAGGGAAAACCACCACTGTAAAAATTATTACTGGTATATTAAAACCCGATAAGGGTAAAGTTTTGGTTAATGGATATGACGTAATTAAAGAACCTCTTAAAGCAAAAGAAAAAATTGGATATGTACCAGATAATCCAGATATATTTAGTAAACTTACAGGATTAGAGTTTTTAAGGTTTATATCAGATATATATAAAATAGATAGCAAAATTAGAAAATCAAACATTGAAAAATATGGTAAGATACTGGAGATTTATGATGTCCTAAATATGAAAATAGAGAGCTATTCGCATGGAATGAAACAAAAATTATTGATTTTAGGAGCACTTATTCATGAACCAGAGCTTTTAATTATGGACGAACCAGTAATTGGGCTGGATACAAAAGCAATCAAAAATTTAAAAGAGATTATGAGAAGTTTAGCCCAGCAAGCTAAAACAGTATTTATCACGACACACATTATGCAGATGGCAGAGGAGATATGTGATAGAATTGCAATTATAAAAAATGGTAGGATACTTTATACAGGGACTATTAATGAGTTAAAAATTAGGGGAAATGATGAAAAAGATTTAGAAAAAATTTTCCTGGAGATGATTGGATCATGAAGCAATTATGGACTTTATTAAAATATAATTATAAGTCCTTATATGGATTTCATGGATTTAAGTATTCATGGAAGTATGAAAAAGAAAAACTGTATTTAAACTTTTTTATATATGGGCTGCTTTTATTCTTATTTTATAATATATTTAAGGCGTATATACAAATTAACGAATTTCTCTTTTACAATTTAAGTTTAACAGGGGAACAAAATTTAATGATAGAGGGCCTTTTAAATTTTACATTTCTATTATTGCTAACGTTTGGCTTAGCGGGTTCATACATTTCAACAGTGAGCAATAGTAGAGAGAATAATTATATAATGACTTTACCACTAAAACCATGGCAAATTTTGCTTAGCAGATTTATTCCAGCATATGTATTTCAATTATTGCTTTCACTATTTGTACTTATGCCAGTATTCATTATTATTGGTATATCTTATAACGAGTCTTTTTTGTATTATGTTTTTGCTTTTATAATAACGGTGCTAATTCCAGTGTTTCCAATGGTATTGCAATTTTTTGTTTTTGTATTAATACAAAGGGCAGGATATTTTTTTGATAAAAGGGGGGTTGCTAATATAACTGCTCTTGTAACAAATATTGTATTTATAATTTTACTTAGAGAAATTACAGGGATGCAAAATTACATTAAAATAAATAAAAATACAAGTTTAAGTATTATAAAAGATAAACTCTTCCGATTAATAGATCTTTCAAACATATTTTATCCAGTAAATATGGCTTATAAGGTTATTACAGAAAAAGGGATAATTTCTTTTAAATATTTATTAATCTTCATGTTCATTTCATTGATAGGTCTTATTCTTATTTTGGAGTTATTATCAAGCAGTTTAGTTTATATAATATCCCGCAGTAACGAGATAAGTAACAAGAATAAACAAAAAGTTTATAATACAGAAGGGTTGTTCATTAAAACTCAGAGTAAGGTTATGGCATTGTTACAGAGGGACATAAAACTTTTTTATCGTGATTCAACATTTGTTATTTATGGATTTGCTATGACATTAATTATTCCATTTTTTTTGTTTTATTCTTTTTATTCAGGTATGCCAGAGTTACCGAGAGTAGTTTCTAATATAGAAAAAGATTTAAATGCAAAATATTTTATTACACTGCTTACAGCTTTAGGATATATCTTGGTCGGGGGCTCTAATATGATAGCATCAACTGCTTTATCACGAGAAGGAAATATATTTTATTATCTCAAATCATTGCCAATAGATCCTCAAGAATACATTAAAGCAAAACTTCTACATTGTAATATTTTAAGCATTATATTTGGTATACTTGCGTGTTTTTGTAGTTTTTTTGTAACAGAATTGAGCTTGATTTATCTTGTACTTGCTTTTATGATAGGATTTTTTATATTAAACATTTATTTTATCATAGGATTATTTTGCGAGTTTTGTATACCAATGTTAAATTGGGAGAATCCAAGGGTGGTGGTGAGGCAAAATATCAATGTATTTATATCTATGGTTTTATTGATTTTATTTGTGATTTTGTCAATTAATGTGGGAACCAAAATATCAAAGCTTACCATCTACATGCCTTATATTGCTATTGGATTAGGAATAATTACTTTTGCTTTTTATAAATTTTTGATTTATTTTGGAACTAAAAGATATTATGAAATTAGTTAGTACAAAATCTTATATTTGATTTGGAGGTTGACTATGGAAAAAGAGGAGTATAAACATATATATTCAGTACTAAAGCCTTACTTAATAAAGGAGGTAATAGGATTTTTTATAATAATCTTATCGACGATTATATCTTTATTGAATCCGTATATCATTAAATTGATCATAGATGTAGCAATAGCAAAAAAGGATACATATAATTTAGTAAAATATACAACAGTTTTTACTGGTGTTTATGCGTTAGGAGTTATCTTAAACATTATTCAATCTTACATTTTTACATATATTGGAGAAAAAGTATTATATGATTTAAGATTGAATTTATATAAAAGTGTTATGGATAAAGAAATTACTTTTTTTAACGAAAAACAAACAGGTGAAGTCATGTCAAGAATCCTAAACGAATTACCTGATGTTGTAAATTTATTTGTTGGGACATTTATAAATATAATTACACAGGTAGCGACATTGGTTATAGCGTTTACAATAATGTTTACTATAAATAAAGAGATAACGATAATCTCAATATTAGTAACTCCTCTTATTTATATTGTTTTGAGATATTATAATCCAATATTTAGAAACATAAATCTAGGATTCATGCAGATTAATTCAAAAATTAATAATGTATTACATGAGAATATTTCCAACATAAAAGTAATAAAATACTTGAATACATACAAATTTGCTCAAAGAAGATTTTCAATTGTGCTTCATGAATACATAAATAAAAGGTTTGATAGTATTTATATAAGTAGCATAAGCAATACATTACTCTCTTTTTTATTTTTTATTCCTTCCATAGTTTTGCTTTTATATGGTGGTTACCAAGTAATACTAGGGGAATTAACGATAGGGGGGCTTGTTGCATTATCTTCATATATTAATCAGTTATTTCAACCAATAAAATCGTTGTCAAATATAAATATTGAGTTACAAAAATCAAAAGTAGCATTAAAAAGATATTTTGAACTTATAGAAAAAAGTGAAAGTAAAAAAGATGATAATATAAAAATATCAAAAATAAAGAATGGTATCACGTTAAACAATGTAACTTTTTCATATCAAAAAGATACTAGTATAATCGAGAATTTAAGTTTGAAATTAGAAGTTGGTAAAACCATAAGGATTTTAGGACCTAATGGCAAAGGGAAAACAACGTTAATTGATATAATATGTGGCTTATTAACTCCCCAGTCTGGGATTATAAAATATGATGGTATAGATGTGAAAAATATTAATATATCTTCATTAAAAAGACTTATAGGAGTTGTACCACAAAATGTATCTCTATTTAGTGATACAATAAGGAATAATATTAAGATGGGGAGAGATATTGATGATGAAAAAATAATAGGCTTAGTTAAAAAACTTGGCTTTGATGATTTGATTAACGATAAAACTTTAAATCTTAACAGTATAATTACAAATAATGGAGATAACTTATCAGAAGGTCAAAAAAGAAAAATTACGATACTAAGAGCTTTGGCTCAAGATCCTCAAGTCATCATATTAGATGAAGCATTAACATTTTTGGATAATTACTCAAAAAATAATTTTTGCAAATACTTAAATAAAATCAAAGAAGATAGGATTATTGTAATGATCTCTCATGAAAATATACCGTATATTGATTTTGATATGGAACTATGGATTTAACCAATCACTAAGAGATTTAAACTCATCAAATTTACCTAGCTTAATAGTTGCAATATCAACAGTAAGCAAAGTAATATGGCCAAAAGTATTAAGGTTGCTGACAGAATTAATATTTCTGACATAAGCTTTTTCAAAATCTAGAGCTTTAAAGCGGGAATTATATCTTTCTGATTCAATCCTCAATTTATAGACAGCCTTAAAATATAGGGAGTCTCTATTAATAGAGGACCTATAATCAGAAGATATAATAGCATACTTAGTACAGCCTCTATGCTTTTTGCCATTAAAATATTTAGGATGCTGAATAGGGCAAGCAGAGTCATCTTTAGAATTGCAGAACTTGCAAACAAATTTTTGCTTAATAAAACCATCAAAATATTGCTTGCCGTCTT